>NZ_QRQX01000014.1:0-55529 GCF_003475665.1 Collinsella sp. AF29-7AC | reverse complement strand
CCGAGGCCGCCTCGATCAATTTGCGAAAGAATCTTGACGGTACCTCCCTGGGTTGGGGAAACGGGCCTCCTTTTGTCGCTGGGCTTGTGGATTGGTGAAGGCAGAATGCTCTGTCGGCTATTTTGAGTTCTTGATGCGGCGTGTAGCTGTGGCGGTTATTCCGAACCCTGCGGCGGCGATTCCTGCGAGTACGATTGTACTAGGCGTCGTGTCGCCCGTATTTGCAAGCTTGCCGTCTGCATTTGCTTGCTTGGTGGAGCTCGATGGAGCGTATTTGCCGGTCGCGGGCGAGCTGGCGGGCTGTGCCGTTTCGGCCGGCTGCGCTGAGCTGGAGGGTTTTGTCGTCTCGGCGGGTTTCGTTATCTCGGGCGAGGTGGCCTTGTCTGCCGCGGCCTTTGCCTCTTCGTATGCCTTGCAGGCGTCGTCATAGGCCGCTTGCGCCTTTTCCAAATCGCTAAGGAGCGCATCTCGCTTGGCTACGTCCTCATCGATGTGGGCTTTGGCTTCCTCTGCCTCACTTTCGAAATACTGAACCTGTTTTTCCTGGCTTTCGAGCCGGCGTTGGCAGTGGTGAAGATCATCTTCACAAGATTTTTCTCGCCTTTCTGCCGACATGATCTCACTTCGCAACTGCTTAATAGTTTCGTTAGAAGCTCCGTCGTCGATTGCCTTATTTAATTCTGCCTGAAGGCCGCTTGTCCGGTAGTGGGCCTCATCGTATTTGGCTTGGGCTGCACCGACGTTCGCTTGCATGGCGGGAAGGCGTTCCCTCCGTTTGGCGGCTTCCGTCACCACCATGTCGTAGATCTCTTGAAAAGCGGCAATGTCATCATCGATTACCGCAATTTTCTCAGGACTTGCGGCGTCTTTTGCGACCTCGAGGTTTTTGAGCGCTTCCTGCATGGCTGCATACGCTTTTTCTTTTGCGGCGGTCGCATCTTCCGTCTGCAAGGCAACTGCACCGGTGGGGGAACTGGTTTCTGCCGCGATCGCCGTTACGGGGGGGGGCGATTCCCGCGACAAGCGCCGCGGAAAGGGCGATGCCCACAGTTGCTCGTCTTGCTCTTCTTGCGAGAATGTCGTTCATCTCGGCACCTCATTTCAAGGGTCGGCGACTAACTTGGTAGCACTAATGTAAGTATATCAGGCGATTGGTCCGCCGGTGGCCGGGTATGCGCATACACCTCTCCGCTTCTCTGTAACCTTGATTGGCAACTTCATCCGAACACTTCCCACTTCTCTGTAAACCGAATTCCACTAGAAATGACGAGCGGCTTACTCATCAGTTGGGGCGACAGTACTATCATGGTTCGAATTGAATGTGGATGATGATAGGGAGCGCCTTTTTATGATTGAGCTGCTCAGGCGTTTTGGCGGTAAGTTTCGCCGCTATATGGTGATTGGTCCTGCGTGCAAGCTGATCGAAGTGATCTTTGACCTGCTGACGCCGCTGGTGATTGCCCAGATGATTGATAAGGGTATCGGCGCACACGACGTGAACGCCGTCGTCCACTACGGTATGGTACTTGGCGCCATGGCTGTGATCGGCATCTCGTTTACGCTCGTCTGCCAAAAGATGGCGGCGCTCACCTCGCAGGGCATGGGCACCGACATTCGCGGCGCGCTCTACCAGCACATCAACAAGCTGAGCTATGCCGAACTCGACCGTTTTGGCACGCCGTCGCTCATCACGCGCATTACCAACGACGTCAACCAGGTGCAGCTCGCCGTGGCGCTGGGCGTGCGCATGCTCATCCGCTGGCCCTTCCTGGCGGCGGGCTCCATGGTCGCGGCCCTTGCCATCGACCTTAAGCTCGGCATCATCTTTTTGATTTGCACGCCCGCCATTGGCCTGGTGTTCTGGGTTGTCATGGCGCGCTGTATTCCGTACTACAAGCAGCTGCAGGCAAAGCTCGACCGCATCGCGCTTATCTGCCGCGAAGGCCTTTCGGGCGCTCGCGTGGTCCGTGCGTTTGTGCGTGAAGATCACGAGCGTGAGCGCTTTGCCCAAGCCGCCGATGACCAGGCCAATACTGCCATCGCGGTGGGCAAGCTCTCGTCGATTCTCAACCCCGTCACGTTTCTTGTGATGAACCTGGGCGTGTGCGCCATCCTGTGGGTCGGCGGCATCCAGGTCAACGTGGGCGAGCTCACGCAGGGTCAGGTCATGGCGTTCGTCAACTACATGACGCAGACCCTCACCTCCATCGTGTATGTCGCCAACCTGGTCGTGGTCTTTACCAAGTCGAGCGCCAGCGCGTCGCGTATCAACGAGGTGCTCAATTGCGTGCCGAGCATTACCGATGAGGGCAACCAGCCGGTCGCACTGCCCGAGCCGGGCAATGTCGCTCCCGTTCCTGCGTTGAGCTTTGACCATGCGAGCTTTTCGTTTGGCGTGGGCGCGGCAAATGCCGTGAGCGATGTGACGCTGGAGCTGCCGCTGGGCAAGACGCTCGGCATTATCGGCGGCACGGGCAGCGGCAAGTCCACGCTCGTTTCGCTTATCCCGCGCCTGTACGATGCGAGCGCTGGCAGCGTGAGCGTGATGGGCGCCGACGTGCGCGCCTGGCCGCTCGACCAGCTGCGCCATGTGGTCGCGACCGTCCCGCAGCGCGCGTCGCTGGTGAGCGGCACCATCCGCAGCAACCTGACCTGGCGTGACGAGTCAGCGACCGACGATGAGCTCTGGGCGGCGCTCGATATGGCGCAGGCCAGCGAATTCGTGCGCAACAAGCCGCAGGGGCTCGATGCCCCGGTCGAGGCGGGCGGTAAGAACTTCAGCGGTGGCCAACGCCAGCGCCTGACCATCGCGCGCGCCCTGGTGGGCTCGCCTCAGATATTGATCATGGACGACTCCGCCTCGGCACTCGACTTTAAGACCGACGCGGCGCTTCGCCATGCCATCCGCGAGCGCAGCGTGCGCGGTGCCGCCGAGGGCGGGCTGCCGCTCACGACGGTCATCGTGAGCCAGCGCGTCTCGACCGTGCGCGATGCCGACATGATCTGCGTGCTCGACCACGGATCGGTTGCGGGCCTGGGCACGCATGACGAGCTGTATGCAAGCTGCCAGCTCTATCGCGAGATTTGCCAGTCGCAGCTGCGCCGCGAGGAGCTCGAGGGCCAGCAGGGGAGCACGACGCCCGCGTCCGCCGCGACTGCCCCCGCATCCGCCTGCGTAAAGGAGGGCTGCTAAATGAACCCGTACACTTCTTCCGGCTCGGTCGCCACGATGACGGCCAACGTGTCCGGCAACGATAACCTCAACGACTTGGGTGACGGTCCGCGCCAGCCCGGCGATCCCGAGCGCTATCCCGTGGGTGCGGTGACCCGCCGCCTACTTGGCTATGTTCGTCCGCACCGCGTCTCGTTTACGGCGTCGTTTGTGAGCGCCGCCATCTCGGTGATTCTGCAGCTCTACACGCCCATCCTCATCGGCGAGGGCATCGACCTCATCGTTGCCGCCGGGCAGGTGGACTTTGACGCGCTGCTGCCGCTCGTTACCAAGCTCGCGATTGTCGTGGTGGGCGCGGCGGCTTTCCAGTGGCTGCAGGGCTACTGCGTCAACCGCCTGTCCTACGAGACGGTGCGTGACATGCGCGTGGAGGCGAGCGACAAGCTCAGCCGCATGCCGCTCAGCTTTATCGACAGCCACGCCCACGGCGACCTTATGAGCCGTGTGGTCAACGATGTCGACCAAGTGGGCGACGGTCTGCTGCAGGGCTTTACCCAGCTTTTCACCGGTGTCATCACCATCGTTGGCACGCTCGCGTTTATGCTCTCCATTAACCTGACCATGACGCTCGTGGTGGTGCTCGTCACGCCGCTTTCCATTTTTGCAGCCGGCGCCATCGCCAAGCTTTCCAACAAGAGTTTTACGGCCCAGCAGCGTATTCAGGGTCAACTGGGCGGTCATATCGAGGAGTATGTGGGTGAGCAAAAGCTCGTGGACGCCTTCGCCTACGGCCCGCACGCTCAGCAGCGCTTCGATGCCCTTAACGCCGAGCTCTATACGGCAGGTGAGCGCGCGCAGTTTATGGGCTCGCTTTCCAATCCCGGTACGCGCTTTATCAACAACATCATCTATGCCGTGGTTGCTGTGATCGGCTGCGTGGGCGTGATCACGGGCGTGCCTGCGGCGCTCACGGTGGGCGGCGTGCAGATCTTCCTGTCCTACGCCAACCAGTACACCAAGCCGTTCAACGAGGTTACCAACGTTATTACGCAGATTCAGACCGCGTACGCCTCGGCGCGCCGCATGTTTGCGCTGCTCGATGCCCGCGAGCAGGAGCCTGATGCGGCGGATGCCGTTGAACTTGCCGCCCCGCAGGGTGAGGTGACCTTTGAGCACGTGGACTTTAGCTATGTGCCCGACCGCAAGCTGCTGCAGGATATCTGCATCGAGGCTAAACCCGGCATGCGCTTTGCCCTGGTCGGTCCTACGGGCTGTGGCAAGACAACGCTCATCAATTTGCTGCTGCGGTTCTACGATATCGACGCCGGTCGCATCATGGTCGATGGCCGGTCTTCACGTGACTACACGCGCGCAAGCCTGCGCCGCGCCTTTGGCATGGTGCTGCAAGATACCTGGCTGTTCGAGGGCACCGTGGCCGAAAACATCGCCTACGGCTGTCCCGACGCCACGCGCGAACAAGTTATCGAAGCCGCCAAGCGCGCGCACGCGCACAAGTTTATCGTGCAGCTGCCAGGCGGCTACGATACGGTCATCGGCGAGGACGGCGGTACGTTTAGCCAGGGCCAAAAGCAGCTGCTGTGCATCGCGCGCGTCATGCTCACCGACCCGGCGATCTTGCTGCTGGACGAGGCGACCTCGAGCATCGATACCCGCACCGAGCTGCAGGTTCAGGCGGCATTCGACGAGCTCATGGCAGGTCGCACAAGCTTTGTCGTGGCGCACCGCCTGAGCACCATCCGCAACGCCGACTGCATTCTGGTGATGCGCGACGGCGAGATTATCGAGCGCGGCACGCACGACGAGTTGCTAGCGGCAGGCGGCTTCTACGCCGAGCTCTACCGCAGCCAATTCGCCCAGTGAGCAAGCCCGTGGGGCAAATTAATCAATCGACAGACGGTGGTTTACATCTGTCACGTTAGTACTAAGATATTCATCTAATAAATTGCATTAATGGCTCGAGTTTCGGGGGAAACGAGGCAACGTGACTATGACATGCTCTATGGTGGTCAACAGCAAGAGCGGTAATACCAGGATGGTTTCGGGGGCGATCAAGCGCGCCCTGCAGGCTGCGGGCGTTGAGTTTGTCCACGCCGCGGCGTTGAGCGACGATGCGGACGCAGATCAGGTTGCGCTCGAGGCGCAGGGCGCCTGCGCGGCCGACACGGTGCTCGTCGGTTTTTGGTGCGACAAGGGCGCGTGCACGCCTTCGGTCGCGGCGTTGCTCTCCGCCTTGCACGGTAAGCGCGTGTTCCTGTTTGGCACCTGCGGTTTTGGCGCCGACCAGAGCTATTACCAGCAGATTATTGATCGCGTAACTTCCAATTTGGCTGGGGATGCCGAGCTTGCGGGCTGGGCGATGTGCCAGGGCAAGATGGGTTCCGCGGTCAAGCAGCGCTACGAGGCCATGCTCGAGCAAGATCCCGATAACGCCCGATTTAAGATGCTGCTCGACAACTGGGTTGCCGCGAAGGACCATCCCACCAAGGAGGATCTGGACAACATGGCGGCGGCGGCCAAGAAGGCCGTGCTGGGCGAGTAACTTCGCTGTTCGCGGTCCTTCGTGCAAAACAATACAAATGTGAAAGCCTCGAAATCCTCGAGGCTTTTTTCTTGACACTCGTAGGCGCAACCGTGGCAAGCGTTTGGGGGTGACATTTTCCATTACCCCGATGACAAGCCGCGCTCCAACAACATGGCGCCTGTCCGGGCGGAGGCATATAAGGTTCATCGCGAGTTCCGCACGCAAAGGAGGCCACTTAATGTGGCCTCCGTCTTGCGCAGGACTGTCCGAGCAGGGAACCTTATATGCCTCCGCCCGGACAGACGTTTCAGTTATGAGCGACCCGCTACTTGATCTTGGTCGTACCCGGTGCCAGGTTGGGGTCGGTCTCGTTGGCCTCGGTCTGGAAGTGCTCGGTGTAGACGTTCTTGCCGTCGCGGAACATCTCGTAGTACTGCATCTTGGCGTAATCCTCGCGCGCCTTGGTGGCGGCTGCGGCAGCGGCGTCGTCACCGGTGACGTTGGAGGAGAGCGCCCAGCGCAGGCTGGCGTCCTCGTAGCCCACGGAGTTGATGGCGGGCAGCGACTCGCGCAGCGTCATGTGCGCTTTCTGGTAGTCGGTCAGCGGTGCGCCGATCAGTTGCATCAGCTGGGTGGACAGGTAGTTGGTGGACAGGTCGTCGACCTCACTCGTCTGGTCGCAACCGGCAACGTCGTAGTTAGCCCAGATGATGTAGTCGGTCTGCCACAAGCGTTCCTGGTGGGTGGCGTCGTCCTCGCCGGTAAACCACTTATCGTTGAACTTGGACGGGAAGAACGGCTGATGGTCGCCCCAGAACACCACGACCACCTTGCGGTCAAGCCTGCTCAAGGCGTTGAGGAAGTAGCGCAGCGCCTGGTCGGACTGCTCGATGCACGAGACGTACTCGTCGACATCGGACAGCGTGCCGTCCTCGACGGTCTTGGCGTCCAGATCGGTCGTGTCGATGTTGAGGTGCATCTGCTTATCTGCCGGCAGCAGGCCCGTGTCGTAGCCCGAGTGGTTCTGCATGGTCACGTCAAAGATAAACTGCGGATCGGCGTTCTGATTGAGCAGCTCAAGAATCTTGTCGTAGGTCGCCTGGTCGGTCACCATGCCGCGCAGGGTATCGGCGCCTTGGAAATCGTTGATGGACAGGAACTGGTCAAAGCCAAAGTCCTTATAGACGTTCTCGCGGTTCCAGTTGGTGGCGTGGTTGGGGTGCATGGCCGTGGTGGAATAGCCGAGCGATTTGAACTGCTCTGCCAGGTTCCCGGTCGTCTCCATGTTGTAGATGGTGTAGGGGTACACGCCCGAACCCAGGTTGGCCATGGAGTTGCCGGTCATAAACTCAAACTCGGTATTGGCCGTGCCGCCGCCGTAGGCGCTCACATAGAGCTTGCCGCGGCTGAGACAGTTGGACAGGCTCTTAAAGTACTGCGGACCCTCGTAGCCGGCGCGCATGTTCTGGTAGATGGACAGGTCCGAGAAGGTCTCGTTCATGATGGCGATGACCGTGGGCTTCTCGCTGTCGAATTGCTCCTTTGCGGCGGCGCGCTCGTCGCTCTTGGCTGCGTCGGACTTGTCGTAGGCCTTGGCGTACTTTTTGAGCGTGGCCTTGGCATCGTCGACGGAGTAGTCGGCGGGTTTGGGCGGCTTGATGGACTGTGCTGCACTAATAAAGGCAGGCAGATAGCCCTCGCGCCAGTAGCTCTCGAGCGGACGCCAGGTGTAGACGGTGATGCCGAGGGTGTTGTAGTAGTCGATAAGCGTGACATGCGCGGTCACGCCGCCCAGGCACAGCACCGCCACGAGCAGGTTGATGAACAGCATGCGCTTGGCGTTGACGGCACCCTTCTGACGGTGCGGTGCCACCAGGCCGGCGTACTCGCATAGCAGCATGGCGATGGCGGTAAAGCCCATGGACAGCACGCAGAACAACGAGATGGAGAAGGTGTAGCCGGTGCCGGCGACTGCGGCGGCGGTGGAGATGGCCGAAAGGTCGCCCGGCTGGATGGGCATGGATTTAAACGTGATGACGAAGAACTCGGCAATGCCCAGGACAAAGAGGGCAAAGGCCAGGACCGCGGGAGCTGCGCCGTGGCGCTGGAACAGGAAGAACAGGCCGACCATGAGCGTGGTGATGATGGCCCACTCGAGCAGGATGCACAGGGGGTAGACCCAGGTAAAGTCGTGGTTGGACGAGACCTCCATGCCCAGCAGCGCAAAGACGCCGGCGAGCAGCAGGCATAAGACGGCGGCGACGAGCGGTTTGCCCACAAAGGCGCCGCGCAGGCGGGCGAGCTTGCCAGTGGGGGCGGGAGCGTCGGCCGAGGCGAACGCAAAGACGCGCGGGGCGATGCGGTCGCGGGCGATGCTGGCCCAGGCGCATCCGGTGAGGATGGCATTGGTCAGGACGAGCATCACAAAGGCGAGCGGCTCGTTTTGGGCGACGAGGCCAATGGCGCCCCAAATGGTCAAAAAGAGCTGGAACAGGCCGAACGCGACGCTCCACCCAAGAGCGCTTTTGGCAACGGTGCCCGACTGTGCGCGAATGGCCTTGGCCTCGCGCAAGACAAGGTAGACGGTCGCCGCAAGACCGACGAGCGAGATGGCGGCAGCGAACATGCTGAGACTCCTCACAAATGTAAAACCTACGAAAGCGGGGATTTACCCGATTGTTACCGAGATATGCGCAGCATTTGACGGCTGCGTACAACAATCAGCCATAATAACGCGCGAGTATGGCGGTGTTGCGCAATGGAGTGCCCACCTGCGCGATAATGGACGGGAATTACACGGAAAGGTAAAGGCTTCTTAAAGAAATGGCGAGGGTAGGGCGATGAGCGAGCAGGTTTGCAAGGCGGACATGGGCGGCGGCGGAGTTGCGGGCGTGGATATGTACGGCTATCCGGTCGAGACTACGGGCAACGCAGCGCTGGACATCTTGGAGCATCGCTCGTCTACGCGTGCCTTCGCGCGCGATGACGACGACCGCCCCGTGGCGGTGACCGACGAGCAGCGGGCGGCGATCTTGCATGCGGCGAGCCGTGCGCCGTCGGCGGGCGCCATGATGATGTATTCCATCGTGAGCATTCGCGAGCAGGCTACGCTGGACCGTCTGGCCGACCTGTGCGATCACCAGCCCATGATCGCCAAGGCGCCTTGGGCACTTATATTTGTGGTCGATTATGCCAAGTGGATCGATCTGTTTGAGCACGTGGGCTGCTTTGAGCCCGATTTTGTCGAGCGCACGGGCAAGGCGCCCCGCCGCGCGCCGGGTTTGGGCGACTTTGCCATCGCGGCCCAGGACGCCGTGATTGCTGCTCAAAACGCCGTGGTTGCCGCCGAGGCCCTGGGGCTGGGGAGCTGCTACATCGGTGATATCGTCGAGAATGCCGAGGAAGTCGCCGAGCTGCTCGATCTGCCGCCCTATACCATGCCGCTGTCGATGCTCATCATCGGCACGCCCCGTAAGGAGCGCCCGGCAATCGCGCATCCCGTGGTGAACCTGGTGCACGAGGAGCGTTATCGTCGCGCCGACGCCGCGACGATGGATGCGCAGGTGGCCGAGATGGATGCGATGTTTCGCCCGCACGCCCGCGAGGTGGGCGAGCGCGTCATCGACATCTACACCCGTAAGCACACGAGCCCCTTTATGGCCGAGATGAGCCGCTCTATGGAGTGGTGGTTCAAAAACTGGCTCGGAAAATGACGAATGTGACAAAGGGGGCGTCCCTTTGTCACATTCCATATCGCCGCGGTGGCCTAAAGGCCGCATAAATGTTTATCTAGCTGGGAAAACGGTGCCATTAAAATATGGGCTGATTACATATAATCCCGTCGAACGTTAAAATTGGGAGGAAACCGGCTTATGGAACAAAAGGCAAAGGAAGTAGCCTCGCACGCTGCGATTCCTGTGAGCATCTCGGCGATGCTCGTCACGCTGGGCGTGGTGTATGGCGATATCGGCACCAGCCCCATGTATGTAACCAAGGCGCTCGTTGCCGGCAACGGCGGCATCGGAAGCGTCACGCAGGAGTTCGTGCTCGGCGCGCTCTCCCTTGTCGTGTGGACGGTCACGCTGCTGACGACCGTCAAGTACGTGCTGATCTCGCTGCGCGCCGACAACCACGGCGAGGGCGGCATCTTTGCCCTGTACAGCCTGGTCAAGCGCTGCGGCAAGTGGCTCATCATCCCCGCCATGCTGGGCGGCGCGGCGCTGCTCGCCGACGGCATCCTGACGCCTGCCGTTACCGTCACCACGGCCATCGAGGGCCTGCGCACCATCCCGGCGGTCCATGCCGTGCTCGGTGACGACCAGGGTCGTGTCGTCGCCATCACGCTTGCCATCATCATCGCGCTCTTCTTGGTGCAGCGCATCGGCACGGCCAAGATCGGTCACGCCTTCGGCCCCATCATGACGCTGTGGTTTTTGTTCCTGGGCGGCACGGGCCTGTTCTTTGTCTGCCAGTATCCCGCGGTGCTGCTGTGCCTCAACCCGTTGCGTGGCATCGCTTTTCTGCTGAGCCCCAACAACCATGCGGGCATCATGATTTTGGGCAGCTGCTTCCTCGCTACCACCGGTGCCGAGGCGCTCTATTCCGACATGGGCCATGTGGGCCGCGGCAATATCTATGCCACCTGGCCGTTCGTTAAGTGCTGCCTGCTGCTGTCCTACATGGGCCAGGGCGCGTGGCTTATCAACAACGCCGGCAACCCGGAGCTCATGGGTATCGCCGACCTCAACCCCTTCTACCAGATGCTCGCCCCGGGTCTGCGCCCCTTTGCCGTCGGCCTTTCCACCGTCGCGGCCATCATCGCCTCGCAGGCGCTCATCACCGGCGCATTCTCGCTGGTGTCCGAGGCCAGCCGCCTGGACCTCATGCCGCATATGCAGGTCTTCTATCCTGCCGAGACCAAGGGCCAGCTCTACATCCCCATGGTCAACAACGTCATGCTCGTGGGCTGCGTCGTCGTGGTGCTGCTGTTCCAGAACTCGGCGCACATGGAGGCCGCGTACGGCCTGGCCATTACCCTGACCATGATGTGCACCACGCTGCTGCTCTTCTTCTATCTGCACGTGGAGCGCAATCTCAAGGTCGCGCCGTGGATCTTTGCCGCCTTCTTCCTTTTGCTCGAGGGTTTCTTCTTTGTGAGCTCGCTCACCAAGTTCTTCCACGGTGGCTACTTCACCATCCTCATGGCTG
Organism: Collinsella sp. AF29-7AC; assembly: GCF_003475665.1. Lineage (NCBI taxonomy): Bacteria > Bacillati > Actinomycetota > Coriobacteriia > Coriobacteriales > Coriobacteriaceae > Collinsella > Collinsella sp. AF29-7AC. Next base: position 44,607 of record NZ_QRQX01000014.1, on the reverse strand, counting down.
CACTCATCATGGGCATCATGGTGTGCTGGTACAACGGCACGGCGGTCGAGCAACGTCAGTTTACGCTGCTGCCGCTGCGCAGCTATCTGCCGCAGCTCAAACGCCTGCGCGACGACGATCGCTACGAGCTCATGAGCGACAACATCGTGTACCTGACCAAGGACACCAACACCGACTATATCGACCGCGATATCGTCTACTCGATTTTGGATAAGCACCCCAAGCGCGCTCGCGCCTGGTGGTTCGTGAATGTCGAGACCATGGAGGAGCCGTATACCTTTGCCTACTCGGTCGAGACGTTCGGCACCGACTACGTATTCCGCGTGCATCTGTACCTGGGCTATAAGATCAACCAGCGCGTCAATGCTTACCTGCGCCAGGTTGTTCAGGACCTGGCTGCCAGCGGCGAGCTGCCGGCGCAGACGCATGACTACTCGGTCTACAAGGACCCGGGCAACATCGGTACGTTTAAGTTCGTCATGATCCGCAAGCTGCTGGCGCCCGAAAGCGACGTGGAGCCCAGCGAGCGTACGGCCATCACGCTCAAGTACATCATCCGCCGCGCCGCCGGCACGCCTGCGCGCTGGTACGGCCTGGAGAACTCCAACGTGAGCTTTGAGTACGTGCCGCTGTTCACCAAGTTTAAGGCCGTGAGCAAGATGCAACGCCTGGCTCCCAACGAGCGCCCGTAGGCGCCGACAGGTTGCACGGAGTTGGTTTTCGATGGACAAGATTGAGACCGGGGAGGCAAACATGGATGCAAAGATGCTTGATGGCCGCGAGGTGGTTGCCGAGCTGGTACGTGAGGCACGTGCCGACGCCGCCGAAGATCGGTTTTTGACGAACCGTGCCAACATGGATATGGCCGATCGCGTAATTTCGATCGTGGCACTGGTATTTGGAGCGGTGTGCGTGTGTGCCCTGCTCGCGCACGTGCTGTTTGTCTAGCGACCGCCGGTTGCAAAGGCTATACACTTGGAACCACCACAAGGGGAAACCACCGCAAAGGTGCCAGTCCCCTTTGTGGTGGTTTTTGTTTTTGAGAGAGGGGCGGGGCGCTGATGGACGTCCGTGCGGACGGCGATATTGCCGAGAACTTTTGGTGGCGGCGTACAACGCTGACGCGTCGCAGCCCTCTGTATGACGCCTGCGTATCGGCGGGGCTGCTAGCCGCGGCGACGATTGTGGGCGCGCTGCTCGACCATCCGGGGCTCGCGCCGAGCATCATGATCGTCTATGTGTTCGCCGTGCAGCTGTGCGCTTTCTTTACCTGGAGCCGCCTGTACTGCCTGCTGAGCTCGGCTGCCGCCGTGGCGCTCTACAACTTCTTGTTTGTCGACCCGCGCTACGCGCTGTCGTTTATCGACCGCGTCTATCCCGGCATGTTCTTTATCATGTTTGCGGTCTCGCTCGTATCGAGCTCGATCGCGCTGGCCCTGCGCCGCGCCTTGGCGCAGGCTGCCGCCAGCGACCGTCGCACGCAGATGGTGCTCGAGACCAACCGCATGCTGCAGCGGTGTGGCGATCAGCAACAGATTGTGCACGCTATGGCAACGCAGCTGGCGCGTCTTTCGGACTGTCCGGTCGTGTGGTATAGCGCCGATGCCGATAACGATGACCTGCTGCCGCGCACGACGTACACGGCCGTGGGCGATGCCGCGCCGGTACACCAGCTGGCGCCCCAGATGCCGCCGCGGCTCTCGGCGTCCGCCTATGTGGGAACGCCGCTCGATGCCACCTATGGCGCCTCGGCGTTCTACGGCATATACCTGACCGTGCGCTCGGGTGACACCATGGTGCGCGCGGGTGATCCCGCCTCGGTGGTGGGGGTGTTCGCCATTGTCGCCGAGCCCGATGCGCTGACGCCCGAGGAGCGGACGCTTGCCGATGCCATCGTGAGCGAAGGCGAGCTGGCGCTCGATCGCGCCCGCGCCATGGAGGCTCGCGAGGAAGCGGCGGTGCTCGCCAAAAACGAACAGCTGCGTGCCAACTTGCTGCGCTCCATCTCGCACGACCTGCGCACGCCGCTTACCAGTATTTCGGGTAATGCCGATGTGCTGCTCGACCAGGGCTCGACCGGCACGGCCGTGCTCGACGACCAGACACGCCGCGGCATGCTCCTATCCATTCGCTCGGACGCGCAATGGCTCAACGCCACCGTCGAGAATCTGCTCGCCATCACCAAGCTCGAGGGCGGCGGCATGCACCTGTCGACCACGCTCGAGCTCATGGACGATATCGTCGAGGAGGCGCTGCGTCACGTAAATCCGGCTGTGCGCGAGCATGACCTTAAGGTAGTGGCGTGCGATGAGCCGGCGCTCGTCAACGTCGACGCGCGCCTGATGGTGCAGCTGGTGGTCAATCTGGTGAACAACGCCATCGCCTATACGCCTGCGGGCTCGCATATCGTAATCTCGATTGGCGTCCATGATGGATGCGTGGCGTGCTCGGTTGCTGATGATGGCCCGGGCATTGCGCCCGAGGACCGCGAGCGAATCTTTGAGTCGTTCTACACCGCCAACCATGGCCTGGCCGACAGCTGCCGCAGTGTGGGCTTGGGGCTTTCGCTCTGCCGCTCCATTGCGCTGGCACATGGCGGTAGCATAGAGGTTACCGCGGCGGACCCTCACGGTTCGGTCTTTACGATTGAGCTTCCCGCCGCCGACGTTTCGTTTGATAAGGAGTAGCGCTGTGCCGAACTCTGCCGTGAAACCGCTCATCTTGGTCGTTGAGGACGATCCCGCCGTCCGCAACCTTATCGTCGCCGCGCTCGAGGCGCACGGTTTGCGCCATATGGCTGTGGAGACCGCCCACGCCGCCATCGCCGCCGCTTCGTCGCAGGCGCCGAGCATTGTGCTGCTCGATCTGGGCCTGCCCGATATGGACGGCGTCAAGGTGGTGGAGTCGGTGCGCGCGTGGTCGGGCATGCCGATCATCGTGGTTTCGGCGCGCAGCGAGGACGCGGACAAGATCCGAGCGCTCGATGCCGGCGCCGATGACTACCTGACTAAGCCGTTTTCGGTCGAGGAGCTGCTCGCGCGCATTCGCACGACGCTCAGGCGCCTTTCGTATGCGCAAACGGGCGGCGTTGCCTCCGAGGGCTCGTTCGATACCGGTGAGCTGCATATCGACTTTGATGCCGGCATCGCCACGATGGATGGCGAGGAACTGCACCTGACGCCGATCGAGTACAAGCTCCTGTGTCTGCTGGCGCGCAACGCCGACAAGGTGTTGACGCACCAGTTTATCCTGCACGAGATTTGGGGCACGGCGACCAAGAGCGACCTGGCGAGCCTGCGCGTCTTTATGGGCACGCTGCGCAAGAAAATCGAGTCCGACCCCGCGCATCCGCGCTATATCCAGACGCATGTGGGCATCGGCTACCGATTGGTCATCCAAGGCTAGATCGCCAACCACCATCCCAATATGAGTTGCGGTGAAATAGTTCCTGTTTTGGGCCTTTACCAGGCATTTTTAGGAACTATTCCACCGCAACTTTGTTTATTTGCCCTTGGGCTTGCTGGCGTAGAACTTCTTCTTTTTGGGCTTGCCTGAGCAGGCGGGCTTGTCGTCGCCGTGCGGTCCTCGGACGCCGGCCTGCGCGTGCGCGGGCGCCGTTGCGCGAGGCTTGCGGGCTCCGGGGTTGCGCAGTTCCTCGACGCGCTCAGCAATTTCCTCGGCGCTAAAGCCGACCTCGGCCATGGCGTCCTCGATGGGCAGGCGGCGCACGATGTAGCAGTGGTGCACCTTCTGGTTGCGCGCGAAATCCTCGGGGATGGTCTGCGCCGTAATGTCCTCCAGCACCACGCCTGCGCGCGCAAGCTTGCGCGTCTCGGGGCGGAAACCGCGCAGGTTGCAGCTAAAGATGGCATGGCCGCCCTGCGCGAGCAGGCGCGATACGCCGGCCAAAAGCTCAACATGGTCGCGCTGAACATTCCAGGTGCGACGGCCCATCTTGGACGAGTTCGAAAACGTGGGCGGGTCGACAAAGATCAGGTCCCAGCGGTTGCGCGTCTGGCGCTGGTCGCGAATCCAGGCGAGCACGTCGTCGCGCACAAAATGATGCTGAGGCCCCACAAAGCCGTTCTGGCGCATATTGCGCTCGGCCCAGTCCAGATAGGTGTTGGAGAGGTCGACCGTCACGGTCTCCTCGACGCCGCCGTCTGCCGCATAGCAGGTGGCAGTGCCGGTGTAGGCAAACAGGTTGAGGAAGCGGCGCGCCTGCTTGGCGTGCTCGCGCACTAGGTTGCGGGTGACGCGGTGGTCCAGGAAGATGCCCACATCCAGATAGTCGTCAAAGTTGACGGCAAAGGTAAGGCCGCCCTCCTCGATGAGCGGTAGGCGACGGCGCGCGATGTTGGCGCGCTCGCCCGGGCCGCCCTTGCCGGCGCTCTGCTTGCCGTACTGCGAGCCGCCGCGCGAACGCATGCGGGCCTTGGCGTGCACGTGCTCGGCGGGAACATCTAGGATGCGCGGCGCGATGGCCAGAATGTCGAGCATGCGGGCCTGGGCCAGCGCAGGATCGATGGTCTTGGGTGCGGCGTACTCGGCGATGACGAGCCAGCGACCCGGCGTCTGCGGGCAGCCCTCGTACAGATCGATGGCGGCGGAGTAATCGGGCAGGTCGGCATCGTAGACGCGGTAGCAGCTCACGCCCTCGCGCTTGGCCCACTTGCGGCGCAGGCGTGCGTTCTTGCGCAGGCGGTTGGCGAACTGCTCCGACTCGGGGATGAGCACGGGCAGCGGCTTGCCGTCGCCCAGGTCGAGCGTGGCGGCGGGCTCGGGCATGGCGGAAGCGGTGGCTTCGTCGTTGACTTCGTTGGCATCCGCAACTTCGGCCTCGGCATCCGCGCTGGTCGCAGCCTCAAATGCTGCGGCGGCGTGGTCGAGAGAGGGCCAGACTTCGATAGTCGCCTCTTCGTTGTTGGGCATGACGGCGATTGAGCGCTCGGGCTCGGCGTGGAGTGCGCGGGCCAGCAATCCGTCGCGGGTGAGCGCGGCGACCGGCGCCGCGGCAAGCTCGGGCGCGCGGCGCAGCTCGCCGATGAGCGTCATGGTGTCATGCATGAGCGAAAGCGGTGTCTCGGTCGTATCCGCGACCACGGCGGCACCGGCAACGGCGCCCGCATGGTCCAGTACGGTGGCGGACTTGGCGGCGCAAAATTCGACAAAGCGCTTGTAGCCGGCGCACTTGACCATGCGCTCGGCGGTCTTGCGGGCGGCGGGGTCGATGTCCGCGGCCACGATGCGCGCCTGGCGCTCACGCGCTGCCGCCTCGCGCCCGCGTGCCTCGGCAAGTAGCTGCTTCCACAGAGCGGCGTCGTGCAGCTGCCAGCCTTCAAAGCCCCAGCGCTCGCGTGCAGCGCCCGGGGCGCGGTCGGTCAGAATGTTCACGGCCTCTAGCAGCAGACCGCCGCCGGCGCACGAGGCATCGATCAGCGTGGGCAGGGCTTCGTTCTCGTAATCGTTGGCCGTCAGCTCGCGCTCGCATAGCGCGGTCCAGCCGACCTGCGAAAGCACCAGGGCGGCGTAGTCGGGGCGCAGCACGTGCGCGCCCTCGCCGGCTCGAGTCGCGGCGGGCGGCAGGCGCTTGAACAGCGGGTCGCCCGAAAGGTCCAGGCTTATGCTCGCACGGCGCTGGCGTAGCGAAAGCAGCAGGTGGACATCGGGGTCGGCAGCATCGACATCGGCGCGACGGCCCGTGGTCTCGGCCAGGCGGTCGCACAATGCGTCCTTGGCGCGCAGGGCAGAGAAGCGCGTGTTGCGCAGCTGCTCGGTCACACCACGGGCAGTGATGGCAATGGTGGCGCCGGGGCGGACGATGTTTTCCCAGGCAATGTCGTAAACGGCATCGTACAGCTCGTCGGCATCCTGTGCCTCAAAGCGTCCGAGCACCACAAACACGCGGCTGGCCAGGCGCGACCACAGACAGGCGCGGTAGCCTTCTTCGAGCTCGCCCTCAAACGTAGCGCGGCCCTTCAGGCGGCGGACATGCGAAAGCCCGAGCCACTTGAGCTCGTCGGCGAGTGCGGATTCAAAGCCCTCGGGGCAGCTTGCATAAAATTCCATGGGTGACCTCTCTGGTTGCGTCGCTCCATTATATGATGGATGCTTCGTTTGCCATCGCCCTCGAAAGGAACCCATATGATTGATGCGTGCCCCGATTCCGCCGTGCTCTTTTTTGACGTGGACGGCACGCTGACGTCGTTCGATCCCGACGATATGACCGATAAGGACTTCAATGCAATCCATCCGTCGAAGACTGTTGTCGATGCATTTGGTCGTCTGCGCAATGCGGGTCACCAGGCATTTATCTGCACGGGCCGTCCCTTGTGGCTGGTTGCACATGGCCTGCGTGCGCTGAACCCGGCGGGTATCGTTGCCATGGCGGGCGCCACGCTCGAGGTCGAGGGACGCGTGGTACACGAGGATTGCATTGACGAAGACATTGTTGAGGAGCTCGCGCGCCGCATTACTGTGGCGGGCGGCGAGGCGTTGTTCGAGACGAACGGTGCCACCTATTCACTTGAGCCAGTTGGTGTCGAACAGTCATTTCTGCTAGGCGCCGGCGTGGTGCATGGCGTTGATCAGATGCGCGTCGATGGCCGCTTGCACGTAGGCAAGGTGTGCATTAACGCGTGCAACCTGGCTCGCGTAGCCAACGATGACGGCTTTATCGATCGCAACTTTGAGCTGTGCAATACCGGCGGCCAGAACCGCGAGCTGAGCCCCAAGGGTATCGACAAGGGCGTGGGCGTGGCGCGAGCGCTGGAATACCTGGGTCGCACCGGCAACGCGCGCACCTTTGGCTTTGGCGATTCCGGCAACGATCTGGGTATGCTCGCCGCCGTCGAGACGGCTGTAGCCATGGGCAACGCCATGCCCGAGGTCAAGGCAGTCGCCGACTACGTGACCGACGATGTCGCACACGATGGCACCGTCACAGCGATGCGCCATTTTGGGTTGATTTAATAAATGGCCGGGTCGCCCGCAGTGGGGGCGACCCGGCCATTTGAGCTATTTTGCAATATAGAGCTTGGGATGACTGCGACTGCTCTCGATCGCCGCCGTCATGATGCCCTCGTCGTCTCCATCAACGATGATGCCATCGAGGTCATCGATCTGCGCGGACTGATAAAAACTGGTCTTGTTGAACTTTCCCTGGTCAACCATCATGTAGCCCTGGTTTGAGTTGGTCAGGTACATATGCTTGATCATGGCCGAGAAGTCGTGCTCGACGGTAAAACCGTGGTCGGGGTGGAATCCGTCGGCACTGACAAACGCCTTGTCGGCATGTAGTTTGCTCATGCAGTCGAGCGTCAGTGCGCCCGCGAGATAGAGGTGCCCCTTGCGCACGGAGCCGCCCAGCAGCACTACCGAAGCATTGGGGAGATTGAAGCTGGCGTAGTTCGCGATTGCAAGATCGCCGGTGATAATGGTGATCTCACGCTTGTCCATGAGGGCCTTAGCGAAGTAAAAGCCTGTGGTGCCGATATCAATTACCAGAACATCGCCATCATCAACAAGAGTTGCTGCGGTTGCGGCGATGGCCTCCTTGGCCTCGACTTGGACATTGATGCGCTCCTCGGGATACGAGATTGCGTTAGAGCGAGAAAGCGATACCGCTCCGCCGCGTACGCGACGCAGCTTGCCTTCGGATTCCAGCGAGATGAGGTCGTGCCGTGCGGTGACTTCCGAAACCGAAAAACGGCGAACGATGTCGGATACCGAGATATTTGGCTTTTCGGCCAGCCAATTCATGATAAATCGCTGACGCTCGGCCGGTGAAAGGTCTGAAGTAGATGCCATATGCCGCTCCTTTTGAACAAAAGGTAAAAAGATGCGCCTTTCGTAATCGAAATATAACGTATCGATATGAAAAGAACAAGGCAAATTCGAATGAATCAAAGAACGGAATGGCATGTCATAAATGCATGCGTAGCAGATAGTTCGCACGTAAACGGGCTATAAAGAGTCTCATTCTGAAGGTGCCGCCCAAAAGAAGTACGTTCACGCCCGATATTCGACCGTTCACGGAAAGTTGACAATTGAGCTTTCGATAGCTTTTGAAATGGTTTATAAAAGAAAACCGAAAAGCTTTTGAAACAAAGAAGAAGGCTTTCGATAGCAATAGTGTTAGATGAGAAAGGACCGAACATGGCGATCAAGGTGTTTGCCGACGGCGCTAACCTCGAGGGTATGCTTGACATGCATGACAATGGCAACGTTCAGGGCTTCACGACCAATCCTTCCCTTATGAAGGCCGGCGGCGTGACCGACTACCGCGCTTTTGCCAAGACGGTTCTTGAGCACATTACTGATGTGTCGGTCTCTTTTGAGGTATTCGCCGACGACGAGGCGGGTATGGAAGCCGAGGCTCGCGAGATCGCAACCTGGGCAGACAACGTCTACGTTAAGATCCCGGCGCTCAACACCAAGGGTGAGTCCACCGCCGCGCTGGTCAAGCGCCTTTCTGCCGACGGCATCAAGGTGAATGTCACCACTATCTTCACGCCCGAGCAGGTCGACGAGTTTGTCGATGCCGTCTCTGCTGAGACCCCCTCTATTCTGTCCATCTTTGCCGGTCGCATTGCCGATACCGGCGTCGATCCGCTGCCCCTCATGGCGGAGTCCGTAAAGAAGGCTGCCGTTAAGCCTGCTGCCGAGGTTCTCTGGGCGTCTACGCGCGAGGTCCTCAATATCTTCCAGGCGGAGTCCGTTGGATGCCAGATCATTACGGTCCCCAATGCCCTTCTTGCCAAACGCAAGAATTTCGGGAAAGATTTGCTTGAGTACTCGCTTGATACGGTCAAGGGCTTTGCCCGCGACATTCAGGCGCTTGGTTTTCACATTCTGCCCGAGGAGTAGGGGACGAGTATGCTGACCGATCTTCTTAAGCCCGAGCTTGTTGCCTGCCACGTCGAGGCCTCCGACTGGGAGGAAGCGATCAGGGCATGCGGTAAGTTGCTCGTAGACGCTGGCAAATGCGACCAGAGCTATGTTGACGCCATGATTTCATCGGTTCACAAATTCGGCCCCTATATGGTCTTGGAAGAGGGCATCGCCATGCCCCACGCTCAGGCAGATGGCAATGTGAGTGAAGCGGGGATCTGTATCGTCACGCTTGACCCTGCCATTGCGTTTGGACACGAGGATTTCGATCCGGTTCACGTGCTCGTGGGTATTTGCGCACCCGACCCCAAGGCTCATCTTGGCTGCTTGGCGGAGCTTTCGCAGATGTTCGAGGACGAGGACTGCGTTGCCAAGCTCAGCGCATGCGATACGCCCGAGCAGGTTTTGGAGACCATGCGTTCATTCTTTTAGGCCTTAATGGCACGGCGATGCGTCGCCGCTTTTGGATAGACGGAAAACCGTCACGTGTAGGAGAGGAAGGTTGCCATGCATATCATCACCGTATGCGGAAACGGCATCGGGTCCAGCCTGATGCTCGCTGGCAAAGTCGAGGAGCTTTGCGAGGAGGAGGGCATCAAGGCCGACGTTGAGTCTATGGACCTGAACGGTGCTTCTTCCGCAAATCCGGATCTGTTCATCACCGTTAAGGAACTCGCCCCCGAGCTCCACGGCAACGTTGTGATCGTTCGCAGCTATGTGAACAAGAAGAAGATCCGCGAAGACGCCCTCGAGGCAATCAAGGCGGCCGCCGCTAACGCCTAAAGCGGCACAAAAAAGGGCGGTTCCCTGTGGAAGAGGGAAACGCGCCCACGTTAGAGAGAAAGGAAGCGCAGATGCAAGCCATCCTTCCCATACTTGAGTTTATCCAATCGATTCTGACCAAGCCAGCGTGGATTATGGGTCTATTTGCCTTTGTGGGCCTTGTCGCGCTTAAGCGTCCTGCCCACAAGGTGATGACGGGCACCCTGAAGCCCATTCTTGGTTACATCATGCTGTCCGCCGGCGCCGCTGTTGTTCAGGAGAACCTTGCTCCGCTGGGTACCTTCATCGAGACCGGTTTCCACATCACCGGCGTCGTGCCCAACAACGAGGTCGTCGTTTCGATGGCTCAGAGCGTCCTCGGCGTTCAGACCATGATGATCCTGATTCTCGGCTATGTCGTGAACATTATCATTGCCCGCTTTACCAAGTTTAAGTACATCTTCCTGACGGGCCATCACAGCATGTTTATGGCCTGCCTGCTGTCTGCCGTTCTGCAGGCATCTGGCTTCCAGGATGTCCAGCTTGTCATCGTGGGCGGCATGTTCCTGGGCCTCGTGAGCGCTATGCTTCCCGCCGTTGGTCAGCGTTTCACCGAGAAGGTTACCGATGGCGATGAAATCGCCATGGGCCACTTCGGTTCACTCGCCTATTACATCTCCGCTGCAGTCGGTACGCTTTTTGCTAAGGACGCCGAGGAGAACAGCACCGAGAAGATCGAGGTTCCCGAGAAGTTCGCCTTCCTGCGCGACACTACCATCTCCACGGCTCTTACCATGGCCTTCTTCTACCTGGTTACCGCTTTCGCCGCTTACATCGCAGATCCTGCGGTCGTTACCAAGACCGCTGGCGGCGACAACGTGATTGTCTATGCCCTGACCTGTGCCCTGTCCTTTGCCGTTGGTGTCACCATCGTCTATAACGGCGTTCGTATGATCCTTGCCGACCTGGTCCCGGCTTTCCAGGGCATCTCCAACAAGCTGATCCCCGGTGCCATCCCCGCCGTCGACTGCGCCGTCTTCTTCCCCTATGCTCCCACCGCCGTCATCCTCGGCTTTGTCGCATCCTTCATCGGTGGCGTGGTCGGTATGTTCATCGTGGGCGCTACCCTGGGCATCTTCATCATCCCGGGCATGGTTCCCCACTTCTTCTGCGGTGCTACCGCAGGCATCTACGGCAATGCTACCGGCGGTCGCAAGGGCGCAGCTCTTGGCGCTTTCGTCAACGGCCTGCTCATCACCTTCGCCCCGGCCCTGCTCCTGCCCGTTCTTGACGTCTTTGGCTTCAAGAACACTACGTTCGGCGACTTCGATTTCTCCGTCATTGGTATTACGCTTGGCCGCGCTGCCGAGGCCTTCGGTACCACCGGTGTCTACGCGATTCTCGCTGTCCTTCTGGTCGTTGCCTTCGTCCCCAACTTCATCCACACCAAGGGTGCTGTGATCAATCACGTTGAGGAAGAGTAATCCAGGCATACGTTAAGCCCTAATCGGGCGGAGCTCCGATAACCGGCTCCTACACGGAAGCGGTGGCGTCTCAATCGAGGCGTCACCGCTTTTTGCTTTGGAGCGATTGTGAACATGAGCCGGCGAGGTGCTGCTTCTGTTCCGTGAACGGAATCAAACGCAATGATCGGAAAAAACGTTTTGCCGCTGGGGCGTCGATATAAAAATGGTAAATCTGCAAAACCGTTCGCCGAGAAGATAAAAAACCGCAGTTCACGCCTTGATAAACGTAGATAAAGTGTTTAGCAGTTTATCGGCCGTATGCTAACGAAAGGAATCAGGCAGATGGCAATCAAGGTGTTCGCTGACGGTGCAAACCTCGAGGGCATGCTCGACATGTACGAGAGCGGCAACGTTCAGGGTTTCACGACCAACCCGTCCCTTATGAAGAAGGGCGGCGTGACGGATTACCGCGCGTTTGCCAAGGAGGTCCTGGCCCACATCACCGATGTGTCCGTGTCGTTTGAGGTCTTTGCCGACGACGTCGAGACCATGGAGGTCGAGGCCCGCGAGATCGCTACCTGGGCCGAGAACGTCTACGTCAAGATTCCGTGCGTGACCACCAAGGGCGAGTCCACGGCCGAGTTGGTGCGCAAGCTTTCCGCCGACGGCATTAAGGTCAACGTCACCACCATCTTTACGCCTGCGCAGGTCGACGAGATGGTCGAGGCCGTTGACGCCGAAACGCCGTCCATCATCTCGCTTTTTGCCGGCCGTATCGCCGATACCGGTGTCGACCCCATTCCGTTTATGACGGAGTCGGTCAAGAAGGCCGCCGCCAAGCCCAGCTGCGAGGTCCTGTGGGCATCCACGCGCGAGCTCATCAACATTTACCAGGCGCAGGCCTGCGGTTGCCAGATCATCACGGTGCCCAACGGCATCCTGGCCAAGCGCAAGAACATCGGTCGCGACCCGTACGAGGTCTCGCTCGATACCGTGCGCGGTTTCGCTAAGGATATCGCCTCGCTCGACTTCCATATCCTGCCGTAAGCAAGGGTACCCCCTCTCGCGACGTGCAAAATCGCGAATATTCAGCATGGTGAAGGCTTTTATCAGACTTTACCAGCTTTTACCAGTTGGTCGAAGCACGGAACGGCCCCCGTTTTGGCTCTAAAAACGCCAAAACGGGGGCCGTTTTTGCTTTTATGGTTCTCCGAGGTGCCGCGGGGCTATCGAGAGATGCTGAATATTCGCGATTTTGCACGTCGCCAAGAGGGGGAAGTCGGGCCCTACTCTGACCACTCGGACGTACTCTTACCCGAACCCGCTGCTTCATGGGACGGCATGTCATGCGTCTGAGCTGCGGTTTTCATGCAGCGGGTAGTCGGATTGCTGCTGAGTTGCTCGAACCTACTCGAACCCACTCTGTCCGAGCGGGGCCCAAGTGGCAAGGGGCTATTAGGGGACTGAAGAGCTATAGGGAGCTCGAGGAGATGGCATCGGCTCCCGAGCGCATGACTTCCCCCAGCATCCTGATTCCTCGGGCAAGCTCGATCTGCTTTTCGAAGTAGTCGGCGTGCTCAAGGAAGCGCTCGCGCAGGGTGCGCAGGCCTGCCGCCTTTTCCGACCTCGCGTCCGCATCGCTGACGATTCTGTTGAAGCAGAGCACGAGCGCGGTGAAGTCGTGGATGACGGGGAAGCGCTTCGTAAGGGCGACGAGCTCCTGGTCGATTCCGAGCTCCTCCCGCGCGGCCGTCGCGATGGAGCCGACGGGCTTCTGTAGGCGCTGCCCGATCGTGTTCAGAATGTTGCCGTTATGAGCGGCCGCGTTGCGCAGGGCCTTCACGGGGAACAGGAGCTGCTTGACGGATTCGGCCTCCTGGCTGCGTTCCCTCCTGAGGTCGTAGAAGTAGAACTTGTAAAGCGCGATGATTCCCCCGAAGGAGACGAGTTCCAGGTAGTTCCAGACGTACATGTCCTCGCGTCTGCCATACTTATTCGCGAGGTCCCGGGTGTAGTTCGAGTCTCCGAGGTACGAGACGCTGCGCTCGAGGTGCTCCGGGTCTATCCCCAAAGTCTGGTCCTCGGCGATGTGGAGCATCTCGAGGAAGAGCGTCGCTCGCTCGCTGCCGTCCACTTCATCTAGCCGGTCGGCGATGGCCTTCATCTTCTCGACGGCTGTTTCTGACCCGCTTGGATCGAACCGCTCCTCCAGCATCCTCTCCTTACGCACCCTCTCGTGGGCGAAGAGGAGGTCGAGGATCTCCTTCCCGTCGGCGCCGTCGTCCATCATCGTCCGGTTTAGATGGACCTTCATGTAGTGCTCGATGTCAAGCGTCATCGAGAGGATGTGCTCGCGGAGGTGGTGGTCGAGTCTGGTGAGTTCGGCGAGGTAGGCGAAGTCTAGGTTGACGTAGCGTCCGTAGCCCTCCGACGCGGAGCTACGATACGTTGAGAAGCACTTCGCAAACGCCTTGACCTTGAAGAAGAAGTTCTTGTCGCGGAGGAACGCGACCGCATCCTCGGGGCTCATTATGTCGAAGCGGACGCCCCGCTCTGCGAGGTGGGCGACCTGTTGTTCTGCCGGGATGAGCGGGCGCTCCTTCATAATCGAGCCTCCAAAACGAAAAATGCGGCTGTAGGTACAGGTACCCGCAGCCGCTAAAAGCCCGAAGGCTTTTCACACTGCGGACAGTATACCCCACTTTGCCGAAGGGGCAAAGAGCGCGGGGAACGCCCGCGCTCTTTGCGACACTTGCCGCGAAGAGGGGATATCCGCTTTGGCGGTTTACTTCCCCTGCACCATGGTGAGCGAGATCTTCTTGCGGTCGCGATCGACCTTTTCGACCCACACCTTTACCGTGTCGCCGACGCGCACCACGTCGCTCGGGTGCTTGACGAAGCGGTTGGCCAGCTTGGAGATGTGTACGAGGCCGTCCTGGTGCACGCCCACGTCGACGAAGGCGCCAAAGTCGACGACGTTGCGCACCGTGCCCTTGAGCTCCATGCCGGGCTCCAGGTCGTCAATAGAAAGTGCCGAGCGGCTAAAGACCACCTCGGGCGCGTCGTCGCGCGGGTCGCGGCCGGGCTTCTTGAGCTCGTTGACAATGTCGATGAGCGTGAGGGTGCCGCAGTCTAGGTTGCTTGCCAGCGCCGAGATGCTGCCCAGACGGCGCTCGATGTCGGGCACGCCGCCGCGGCTGAGCTCGCTTGCCGCAACGCCGGCGCGTTCCAGGACGGCCGTGGCCACCTCGTAGCTCTCGGGGTGGACGCTCGTCGCGTCGAGCGGGTTCTTGCCGCCGCTAATGCGCAGGAAGCCCGCGGCGTTGAGGTATGCCTTGGGTCCCAGCTTGGGGACCTTCTTGAGCTGGCGGCGATCGGTAAAGGCTCCGTTTTCCTCGCGGTAGGCCACGATGTTCTTGGCTACGCTCGGCGTGATGCCCGATACGTATCCCAGCAGGCTCGCGCTCGCGGTGTTTACGTCGACGCCCACGCGGTTGACGACGTCCTCCACCACGTGGCCCAGGGTGCGCGAAAGCTCGGCCTGGTCAAGGTCGTGCTGGTACTGTCCGACGCCGATGGACTGGGGCGGAATCTTGACGAGCTCTGCCAGCGGGTCTTGCAGGCGGCGGCCCAGGCTCATGGCGCCGCGCACGGTGACGTCCAGGTCGGGATATTCCTGGCTGGCGAGCTCGGACGCGGAGTACACCGACGCGCCGGCCTCGTTGACGATGGTGTAGCGAAGGCTGGGCGCCTGCTCGGCAATGAACTCCGAGACGACTTCCTCGGTCTCGCGGCTGGCGGTGCCGTTGCCGATGACGATGGTGTTGACGCCGTCCTTCTTGACGAGGCGGGCGAGCTCGCGCTTGGTGCCGGCGACGTCGTGGCGCGGCTTGGTGGGGTAGACCACGCCGTGGTCGAGCAGCTTGCCGGTCTCGTCCATGACGGCGACCTTGCAGCCGGTGCGGTAGCCCGGATCGAGCGCGAGCACGCGGGCGCCGCGCACGGGGCGCGCCGAGAGCAAGCCCTCGAGATTCTTGGCAAAGACGTTGATGGCCTCGGTCTGGGCACGAACGGTGAGTTTGGCGCGGGCCTCGCGCTCCAGCGAGGGGGCCATGAGGCGCTTGTAGCCATCGGCGATGGCGGCGTCAAAGACGGGCGCGAAGACGCCCTGACGGCGGGGCCAGCGGCTGCCGAGGCGTGCCGTAGCGGCAGCGCCGTCGACGTTCACGCGCACGCGGAGCTTACCCTCACGCTCACCGCGGTCGATAGCCAGCACGCGGTGGTTGGGTATACGGCGCAACGGCTCGTCAAAGTTGTAGTAGGGCTCGTAGGGGGTCTTCTCGGCGGGGTCGGTGGCCTCGACGACGATGTCGGCGGTGTTTTGCGTAAAGGCGCGCAGGTCGGCGACGTTCTCGGGATCTTCGGCCACCGTCTCGGCCACGATGTCGGCGGCGCCGGCGAGCGCCTTCTCGGGCGTGTCGAAGCCGGCCTCCTCGTTGACGTAGTCCGCGGCGGCGTCGAGCGCGCTGCCCTTGGCCGAAGCCTGCATGATGATCATGTTGGCGAGTGGCTCCAGGCCGGCCTCGCGGGCCTTCTGCGCGCGGGTCATGCGCTTTTTGCGGTAGGGCTTATAGAGGTCCTCGACACGCTGGAGCTGTGTGGCCTCGCGAATCTGCTGCTCGAGCTCGGGCGTGAGCTTGCCCTGGGCGTCGATGAGCAGGATGACGTCCTCTTTGCGCTGCTCAAGATTGCGCAGGTAGGACAGGCGCTCGTCGAGTGCGCGCAGGGCGACGTCATCCATGCCGCCGGTGGCCTCTTTACGGTAGCGCGAGATAAAGGGGATGGTATTGCCCTCGTCGATGAGCTTGACGGCCGCCTCGACGTTGGCGGCCTTAAGGTTGAGCTCGTGGGCGAGCTGCGCGATAAGATCCATGGAACTCCTTGCGTTTATGGTGCATTTGCAGCACAGAGCTACCAAGGATACCACCCGTCCCAAAAGACTGTTTTGGGGCCGCGCCACAAAAACGGCCTATCTACTACGTTTTACCCGTAGGGGCTGACCATGCCTGGGTTTTCCGAAGATCGGCAACCCGTCTACCTGCGGTTTTTATTTCGTGAAATTCGGTATGGTTGAGGGTGATCGGTTAAACGTAGTAGATAGGCCCATTTCGTGGCGAACGAACCAAACTGAGGCGCAAAAAGGCCCCCCGCCTCAGAAAAATCGTCAGCGAAGTAGCAAAAAGCCCCGCGGGCAGGAGGCTGCTCGCGGGGCAAAGAAGAGGGGGCTTGTTGGCGGCGGGCCAAGGCGCTCGGCGGTGAGTTTGCCGCGGCCCGCTCTTAAGACATTACAGCTCGACGAGCTGGCCGGTCTCGGCGGCCTCCTTGACGGCGTTGAGAAGCGTGAGCGTCTTGACGTTGTCGGCCGGCGTCACGACGGGCTCGACCTCGCGGCGGACAACCTTCACAAAGTGCTTGAGCTGCATCTTGTGCGGAAGTGCCGGGTCGACGGCCGGGATCTCCATCTGCAGCGGCTTGTGCCAGTTGGAGGCGCCGTCGTAGGAGAACTGGTGCAGGCGGGGCAGCGACAGGGCGCCCTTGGTGCCACCGATAAAGTAGGCGTCGGCGTCGAAGGGGCGGTACTGCGGGTCCTCGCGAGCGGTTGCCTCCCAGTTCCAGGGGCTGGCGGTGGCGTCGGAGATGGTCATGCTTGCGAGCGCGCCATCGGCAAAACGGACGTTGACCACGGCGGAGTCCTCGGTCTCAAAACCGCGGGCGGCGCTGGACTGCATACCCTGGACGGCAACGGGCTCGCCCAGCAGGTAGCGGAGCAGGTCGACGTCGTGCACCAGGTTGACCAGGATCGGGCCGGCACCCTTTTTGCGGCGCCACTCGACATCGAAGTACTCGTCGTTCTTATAGATCATGTAGTGGAAGCTCGACACGGTGAGCTTGCCCAGCTCGCCGGACTCGATGATCTCCTTGGCCTTGTTGACGAAGGGGTTGTGGCGACGGTGCTGACCCACGAGCACGGGCACGCCGGCGGTCTCGGCCTCGGCGGCGAAGGCCTGGGCATCCTCGAGGTCGTTGGAGATCGGCTTTTCGACCAGCGGCACGATGTTGCGCTTCACGGCCTCGCGGGCAACGCCCAGATGCAGGTCGTTGGGCGTGGCGATAATGACGGCCTCGGGCTTGACCTCGTCCATCATCTGGGCGGGATCGGTATAAAACGGCGCGCCGGCGGCCTCGGCCGTGGCGCGGGCGCCCTCAAAGGCGTCGGCGATGGCGACGAGCTCGGCCTCGGGCTCCTCGGTGACAAAGCGGATGTGGTTGCGGCCCATGGCGCCGGCGCCGATGACGGCAATGCGGACGGGGTTGAGCTCAGACATTTCGACTCCTTAATACTGGTGGCTTGGAATGCGGCAAAGGGACAGTCCCTTTGCCGCATCGATAAAACTAGGCGGACTTCTTCTTGCTGTCGGAGACCATCATGTAGACGGTGAGCACGACGGCGATGGCGGCGATCACAATGGCGCCGTAGAAGGACTGCTGGTAGGCGGCGCTGCCGGCCTCAGCGTGATACAGCACGGCAGTGATGGGCTGGCTGATCCAGGTAGAAGCGGCGTAGCCCAGGAACATGATGCCGTAGTTGACGCCGATGTTGCTGGTACCGAAGGCGCCACCGGTGAGCGGCGGGTAGATGACGAGCAGGGCGCCAAAGCTAAAGCCAAGCAGGGCGAGCGCCACAAAGAACATGCTCTGCGTAAAGCTCATCGACATGATGACGAGCGCGACGATGGTGACGACAAGGCTGATGAGCAGCGACTTGTAGGCGCCGAGCTTGTCGATGATCTGGCCAAAGGACAGACGGCCGACCAGGTTGGCGCAGGTGTTGACGGAGACCACCACACCGCCGAGGGCGACGGCCGCGGCGCTCGTGGGGTCGGCGAAGAGCTGGACGGCGGCGATGGAGGCAACCTTGCCCACAAGCAGGGTGCCTGCAGTGGCAGCAAAGGCGAAGGTGACGATGAGGACCCAGAAGCGCGGGGTCTTGACCATCTCGCCCGGGGTGAGGTCACCGAAGGTGCCGGCGTGCGCGCCGCCCTTGGGGGCCTCGAAGCCCTCGGGCAGCCAACCGGCCTCGGGGGCCTTCAGGAACAGGGCGGAGGCGGCGATCGTCACAAAGAAGATGACGCCGAGTGCCTTGAGGGCGCCAAAGATGCCCAGGCTCGGGATGAGCAGCGAGGCGAGCACCGGGGACAGCACGGCGGGACCGGCGGTCGAAGCGGCCAGGGTGATGCCGGAGGCGAGGCCCTTCTTGTCGATGAACCACTTTTGGCCGGTGGTGAGTGCCGGGTTGTAGCCCAGGCCGTTGCCGATGGCGGCGACGAGCGAGAACCACAGGTAGAACTGCCACGGCTCGGTGACGGTGCCGGACATGAACCAGCCCAGGCCGTAGCACACGGCGGCAGCGATCACGACGTTGCGCGGGCCGATCTTATCGGAGATGCGGCCGGCGAAGATGCCCGTCACGGCCATGATGGTCTGGAAGACCGGGAAAGCCCAGGTAAGGGCGCTCGACCACTCGGGGTAGACGGCGAGCAGGTTCTTGCTCACGACGGAATACAGCGCGATGGAGCTGATGAAGAACATGGTGACGCACGCGGCGGAAAGCACGACGGCGCGACCCTTGTTGGAGTTGTTGGAAGCCATTGGACTCTTTCTAATCGATACGGGGGAGGGGAGGGGCAAACGCCGCTGAGGTGCTTGCCCCGCGCCCCTTTCTACCGGGCTGGTTTACTGGTCGGTCGGTTTTGCGACGCCGGACTCGTCGGACCAAAGCTCGACGCCCTTGTTCTTGAGGTAGTTGTCGGCAAAGGCTCGACGACCGCCGGGCTTGGCGGTGAGGTCGCCCATCATATTGGAGAAACCGCCATCGACCTTGATGGCGTCGCCGGTGGTAAAGTCCGAGCGCTTGGACGCCAGGAACATGACGGCGTTGGCGATATCACTGACCTCGCCGATGCGGCGCGTGGCGATCAGGCGGCTGCGGCTCTTCTCGACCTCGGGGTCGGCGTAAAAGCTCGCCGACATCGGGGTCTTAACGAAGCAGGGCTCGACGCAGTTGGAGCGGACGCCGTAGGGACCCCACTCGGCAGCCAGCATCTTGGACATCATGTTGACGCCCGCCTTGGTGGAGCTGTACACGCCCGAGAACGTCTCGGGGGAGTGGCTGGCAACGGTCGAGATGTGCACCAGGCGACCCTGGCCGGCCTTGATCATCTCGCGACCAAAGCGCTGCGAGGTGATGAAGTAGCCGGTGAGGTTGACGTTGAGGACCTCGTTCCAGTCACTCAGCGGCAGGTCTTCCATGGCTGCGAAGCGCAGGATGCCGGCAGTGTTGACGAGGACGTCGACGCGGCCGAAGTCGGCGATGGTGGCATCGACAGCGGCCTGAACCTCGTCCTCGTCGGTGGCGTTCATCTTGTAGCCCTCGGCGTGGATGCCAAACTCGGCGGCGAGGTCGGCGGCCGCGGCCTTGACCTTCTCCTCGTCCAGGTCGAGCAGGACGACGTTGGCGCCGTTGCGGGCGAACTCGCGGCAAATCTCGACGCCCATGCCGCCGAGTGCGCCGGTCACAGCGCAGACATCGCCCTCGAGCTTAAGCCAGTTGCTCATAGGAACTTCCCTTCTTGTGCCTCCCTGTGGGCCGCTCCCATTAATCGACCCACGTGGTTTTCGCTGGTTATCGTATGCTTTGAATTTGCGCAGGTGAATTGCATATTTGTTAGAATGGCGTAAACCTCTGGTTTATAGCTCGCAAAACGATTTGTTCTTAATTGAGTGTGTGACCTGCCAAAACGACCCCCTTCGGCCGCGCATGGCCGCAGGTGCGAAAACGGAGAGATTGACGTGTACGATCGACGACTCGAGGCCATTACGACTGCCGCGGAGCTGGGGAGCTTCTCGCGCGCCGCGGCAAAACTGCGTGTGTCGACCCCGGCGCTCGTCAAACAGGTGTCGGGATTCGAGGCCGAGTTTGGCATAACGTTGTTCGAACGCTCGCATTCGGGCGTCAAGGTGACGCCGGAGGGCGCTCTGCTGGTGGACGATGCGCGCTCGATCATGCGCCAGTCCGAGGATGCGCTGCGCCGCGCCCGACGCGCGGCGGGCGATGGCGGTGCCGTGCGTCTGGGCGTGTCGATGATGTGCCCGGGGCGCCAGACGCTGTCGATGTGGACGGGCGTGCACGAGCTGGAGCCATCGCTGCGCTTCGAGATCGTGCCGGTGAGTGACCTCTACGATGAGCGCGAGACCGTCATGCGCAGCTTGGGCCGCGAGGTCGATGTGGTGCAGTCGAGTTTTTCGACCCCGCGCTGGGGTGACGCCTGCCAAAAGCTCCGCATTGTCAACGTGCCGTTTTATATCGACCTGCCGCGCACAAGCCCGCTGGCGCGCAAGAATCGCATTACGGTCGCCGACTTGGAGGGCATGCGCCTGCGCGTGCTCCGTCACGGCAACGACGCCATGGACAGCCTGCGCATCGACCTGTTGGCCGACGGCGGCGTGGACGTGATCGACGTGGATAGCTTCGACTTTGCGCTCTTTAACGAGGCGGAGGAAAAGGGCGATGCGGTGCTCACCTGCGGAGCGTGGTCGGGCGTGCACCCGGCCTTTGTGGGCGTACCGTTTCTATGCGGTCGCGAGGTGCCGGTCTATTTGCACTACCCGCTCGAGCCCACCCTCCAAGTCCAAAAATTCGTCAACGCCATGGCCCAACTCCTCAACTAGCTCATTTGGCGCGGGTAGTCTTTTTGGGACGGGGCTTTTTTAGCTACTTTCGCCGCCCTGCCTGCGCACCCTCAAAGTAGTCAAAAAGCCCCGTCCCAAAAAGACTAACAAAACGAGGCCCTGGCCAAACGGCCAGGGCCTCACTAACCTTTATTCCGTTTTAAACAACGGGCTGATTGCGCGCAGGAGGGTGCCCCGGGGCGGCGGGGTATTTCCTCCGCGCGCAGTTTCGCAGCGAAGCGAGAATGTTTGAGCACGGAGGAATTACCCCGACGCCCCGGGGCACCCTCCGTCAGTAACCGTTCCTACTCCAGCTCAAACGCACCCGTGTACAGCTGGTAGTAGTACCCGCGCTTGGCGATCAGCTCGTCGTGGTTGCCGCGCTCGATGATACGGCCGTGGTCCAGACAGATGATCGCGTCGGAGTTGCGCACGGTGGACAGGCGGTGTGCGATGACAAACGTCGTGCGGCCCTCCATGAGCTTATCCATGCCCGCCTGCACGATGGCCTCGGTGCGGGTGTCGATGGAGCTCGTGGCCTCGTCTAGAATCATCGCCGGCGGATCGGCGACGGCGGCGCGGGCGATCGAGATCAGCTGGCGCTGGCCCTGCGACAGCTGTGCGCCGTTGCCGGTGAGCATCGTGTCGTAGCCGTCGGGCAGGCGGGTGATAAAGTCGTCTGCGCCCGCGAGCTTGGCCGCCGCGATGCACTCCTCGTCGGTCGCATCCAGGTTGCCGTAGCGGATGTTGTCCATCACGGTGCCGGTGAACAGGTTCACGTCCTGCAGCACGACGCCCAGCGAGCGGCGCAGATCGGCCTTGCGGATCTTATTGACGTTGATGCCGTCGTAGCGAATCTTGCCGTCGGCGATGTCATAGAAGCGGTTGATGAGGTTGGTGATGGTCGTCTTACCGGCACCGGTGGCGCCGACAAACGCGACCTTCTGACCCGGCTTGGCAAACACGGACACGCCGTGCAGGACCTCGTGGTCGGGGGTGTAGCCAAAGTCGACGTTGTCCATGACCAAGTCGCCGCGCAGCGGGACGTACTCGATCTCGCCGGTTGCGCGGTGCGGATGTTTCCACGCCCACATGCCGGTGTGGTGGTCAGCCTCCTCGAACTCCCAAGTCTCGGGGTTCACCTGTGCGTTGACGAGCGTCACGTAGCCTTCGTCGGCCTCGGGCTTCTCGTCGATGAGCTCAAAGATGCGGTCGGCGCCGGCGAGGCCCATGACCACGGCGTTGATCTGCTGCGAGATCTGGCCGATCTGTCCGCAGAACTGCTTGGTCATGTTGAGGAACGGCACCACGACGGCGATGGACAGCGCCATGCCCGAGATGCTCAGGTTGGGCACGCCCAGCGCCAGGAAAATGCCGCCCGCCAGTGCGACCAGCACGTAGAGCAGGTTGCCCAGGTTCATAAGGATGGGCATGAGGATGTTGGCGTACATGTTGGCCTTCTGGGAGACCTCGAAGAGCTTTTCGTTGCGCTCGTCAAAATCGGCCTCGGCGGCAGACTCGTGGCAGAACGCCTTGACGACCTTCTGGCCGTTCATGACCTCCTCGATATGGCCCTCGACCACGCCGAGCTCGGTCTGCTGCGCAATGAAGAAGCGCGCGGAGTTGGAGCCGAGCAGCTTGGTCATAAAGGTCATAAAGGCGACGCCGGCGATGATGACCAGGCACATCCACACGCTGTAGTACAGCATGATAAAGAACACCGTGACGATGATGATGATCGTCATGAGCAGGTTGGGCAGCGACTGGCTGATCATCTGACGCAGCGTGTCGATGTCGTTGGTGTAGTGGCTCATGATATCGCCGCGCTGGTGCGTGTCGAAGTAGCGGATCGGCAGGTCCTGCATGCGGTTGAACATCTTTTCGCGCAGCTTCTCGAGCGAGCCCTGCGTGATGACGGCCATGGTGCGGTTCCAGAAGAGCGAGGAGGCGACGCCCACGGCGTAGATGCAGCCGAGGGTGGTCACGAGCTTCAGAATCTTGGGCTGCGCGGCCGTCCAGTCGCCCGACTGCCACGATTCGCTAATGACCTGCAGCGCGCTCTGGAGAAACGTCGCGCCGATGGAGTTGATGATGGCGCAGAGCACAACGCCGGCGACGACGAGGGGCAAAAGCACCGGGTAGAAGCCAAAGAGCATCTTGATCAGGCGCGTCATAGTGCCGCCCTTGCGGTTGCGCGCGCGCTCGGCGGTAGCTGCCTTACTCATGTGCCTCGCCTCCTTTCTGGGTCTGAGCTTGCGGTGCGGATGCCTCGGTGTCGGCTGCGACGGTCTCGGCCGCCTCCTCGCCCGCGGCACTCATCTTGTTTTGCGAGGTAAAGGTCTCGCGGTAGATCTCGCTCGTCTTGAGCAGCTCGTCATGGTTGCCGATGTCCTTGATGCGGCCGCCCTCCATGACGATGATGCGGTCGGCGTCCTGCACGGAGCTGATGCGCTGGGCGATGATGAGCTTGGTCGTGTTGGGCAGGTAGCTCGCCAGGCCCTCGCGGATCTTGGCGTCGGTCTTGGTGTCGACGGCGCTCGTGGAGTCGTCCAGGATCAAGATCTTGGGGCGACGCAGCAGGGCACGCGCGATGCACAGGCGCTGCTTCTGGCCGCCGGAAACGTTGGAGCCGCCCTGCTCGATCCAGGTGTCGTAGCCCTTGGGGAAGCCGTCGACAAACTCGTCGGCGCAGGCCAGATGCGCCGCCTCGCGGACTTCCTCGTCGGTGGCGTTCGGGTCGCCCCAGCGCAGGTTCTCGGCGATGGTGCCGCTAAACAGCACGTTTTTCTGCAGCACCATGGCCACCTGGTGGCGCAGCGCGTCCAGATCGTAGTTGCGCACGTCCACGCCGCCGACGCGCACGGTGCCCTCGGTGACATCGTACAGGCGGGCGATCAGGTTCACGAGCGTCGACTTGGCCGAGCCGGTGCTACCGATAATGCCGATGGTCTCGCCGCTCTTAATATGCAGGTCGATATCGTCGAGCGCCTGGCGGCGGGCATGCTCGGAATACTTAAAGCTCACGTGATCGAAGTCGATGGAGCCGTCGGCAACTTCGTGCACGGGCTCGGCCGGGTTGGCGATCGTGGGCTCGGCGGCCAGCACCTCGGTAATACGGTGTGCGGACTCGTCGGCCATGGTCACCATGACAAAGATCATCGACAGCTGCATTAGGCTCATCAGAATCTGGAAGCCGTAGGTAAAGATGGAGGAGAGCTGGCCCACGTCGAACAGGGTGCCCTGGCTCGTGATGATGAGCTCGGAACCCAGGTAGATGATGACGACGAACGCGCCGTTGACGCAGATGTTCATCATGGGGTTGTTGAAGGCGAGCAGCTTCTCGGCGCGGGTAAAGTCCATCTGGACGTCGCGCGCGGCGGTCGCGAACTTCTCCTTCTCAAAGTCTTCGCGCACGTAACTCTTGACCACGCGCATGCCGGTGACGTTTTCCTCAACGGATTCGTTGAGCGCGTCGTACTTGTGGAAGACGCGGGCAAAGATCGGGCGCACCTTATGGATGATGAAGAACAGACCAAAGCCCAGCAGCGGAATGATGACCAGGTAGACCATGGCGACGCTGCCGCCCATGGCGTATGCCATGGTAAAGGCAAAGACCAGCACCAGCGGCGAGCGCACGGCGATGCGGATGAGCATCATAAAGGCCTGCTGCACGTTGTTGATGTCGGTGGTGAGGCGGGTGACGAGCGAGGAGCTCGAGAACTCGTCGATGTTGGCAAAGCTGAACGTCTGGATCTTGTAGAACAGGTCATGACGCAGGTTCTTGGCGAATCCGCAGCTCGCATGGCTGCAGGTGACACCAGCCGCGGCGCCAAAAGCAAGCGACGTCAGCGCGATGAGCACCAAAAAGCCTGCGGTGGGAAGCATCTCGGCTACGGTGGCGCCGTCTTTGATAGCGTCGATCAGGTTGGCGGTGATAAATGGAATCAGCATCTCGCAGAGCACCTCGCCAAGCACGAGCAGCGGCGTGGCAACAGTGACTTTCATATAGTCGCGGATGCTTCCCATGAGGGTTTTAATCATCCAGTTCCTCCCAGGTTACGCGGATTTTCTCAAGCATTTCGGCGAGCTGTTCGCGCTCGTCGTGAGTGAGGGCACTAAAGGCCTGCTCCCTAAAGCGGATGCGGGCGGCCTGGTCGATGCGGGCCTTCTCCCGGCCGACTTCGGTCAGGCGAATGGTGAGTTGCCGTCGATCCTTGGGGTTACGGCTGCGCTCGATGAGGCCGTTGAGCTCGAGCTTGGACAGGATCTCGGAAAGCGATCCCGGCTTGAGGTCAAAGTGCATGCCGAGCTCCTGCTGCGACATCTCGCCGCCGGGCTGCTTGGCCAGCAGGCAGATGATGGGCGCCTTGCCGGACACGCCGCCACCATGAAAATGCATGTAATGGCCGCAAAAGCCCAGATTATTGAGGATGCGCTTGGCAAGCTTGTCTTCGGCGCTGACCGCTTCGGGTACATCCGCAGGCTGTGACGGGTCGCCGCCGGGCTCATGCGAACAAAGGTTAAGAGGTTCATCGCACATGAATTAGTGTTGCTCCTTTCTTTAGTTAGGTAGTGGAATTGTTTTGTGCCTAACCAATCTAGGAGCATGAGAAATGAATGTCAAGGTACCAAACTTATTAAGTTACGGCGTTTTACCAAACGCCGTAACCGCTCGACGCTGCAAACGCTCCTAAGCGGCAATCTGACGTTCAATCATCGGGCATGGCCACAAGGCCTATGCCCTCCTCTTGCACGCCACCTTGCTCGCTTAGGAACGTTTTCGCTGTCCGTCCTCAACATGTGATTCCGCCACGGTCCGCTTCGGTGCATGTGATCCCTTGGGGACGGAGGAAAAGGGATTACTTTGGGCTGCGATGACGCCTTTCGAAGCGGCCTCGCCAAAAACTATGCCTAATTACTACGATGAATCCGGCATCCCCGACCACAACAGCTGTTTCTGAAAAAGCGCAAGCTATCTACCTGCGGTTTTGTTGGAGCGAAATTTGTTGTGGTTGGAGGTGGGCGGTTAAACGTAGTAAATAGGCATAGTTTTGAAATGGCACTATATGAGTAGTATCAACTAGGCCGTTATGGAGCAAACAGTCCCCATTTCCGAAACCTATCCGCAACAACGCGCTCTTCGCGACCCTAGCGACCGCTCACGATGCCTCCTGCGCTACACTTAGTCGCACTGTGGTGCTGCCGCGCCGCACCCGAAACAAGGGAGACCCTCATGAAGAGTACTCAGCTGCTGCTGATCAACGATATGTGCGGCTACGGCAAGGTCGCGCTCTCGGCCATGCTGCCGGTGCTGTCGCACATGGGCTATCGCATCCATAACCTGCCGACGGCACTCGTTTCCGACACGCTCAACTACCCCAAGTTCTACATCCACGACACCACCGAGTACGTGCGTCAAAGCCTCGCTATCTGGGAGGAGCTCGGCTTTGAGTTCGATGCCATCTCGACCGGCTTTATCGTGACCGAGGAAGAGACGCGCATCATCTCGGGCTTTTGCCACCGCCGTGCGCAAAAGGGCACCAAGGTGTTCGTCGACCCCATCATGGGCGATAACGGCAAGCTCTATGCCGGTGTGCCCGAGTCCACGATTGGCCTTATGCGGCACCTGCTGGAGTGCGCAGACTACGCGGTGCCCAACTACACCGAGGCCTGTCTGCTCACCGATACGCCTATTGCAGAGCAGATCACGACCGACGAGGCCCGCGCCCTTGTGGACGCCGTGCACGAGCTGGGTGCCAAGTCGGTGGTCATTACGAGCGCCGTAGTCAATGGTACGAACGCGGTTATCGGTTACGACCATGTGGCGGGGGAGTACTTCACGATTCCCTTTGAGCTCATTCCGGTCTATTTCCCGGGCACGGGCGACACGTTCTCGGCGGTGCTCGTCGGCCGCGTTATGGCGGGTTGGAGTCTGCAGCGCGCGACGTCCGATGCCATGCGTGTGGTGGCTGAGCTTATCGAGCGCAATGCCGACCAAGAGGACAAGTCGGCCGGCCTTCCCATCGAGGCCTGCCTGGATGTGATTGACCATGAGTAATGCTGGCGAGGACGGCGTCAAGCCTGCGGGCGGGGGCAAGCCGCTCGGCGCGCCGCGTGGAAAGCGTCCGCGTATCCGCGTGAGTTGCGTGGACCAGCTGGGGACGTGCCGCTGCCACCATGGTCACAAGCCGGGCGACGTCTTTGACTTCGACCGAGACCGCGGCAAGATGTGCGCCATGGCCTGCCATGTGGGTTTTCCCTATATCGATATCCTGCGCTATGGCGGCTCCGTGCCCGGCAACGAGCCCGGTACGGCAAAGTTCTGCTGCCCCGAGGTCGATACGCTAAACGTCTGGCTTGCCGAGATCGTCGACGAGTAGCCGAGCGGGATGCGACAAAGGGACAGTCCCTTTGTCATATTTGGCGGTGGACGCACCTCTTCAAGCCTTAAATCTCAAATCTCTGCATTTCATCCGATTTCGCGCTCTAAAAACTCTGCATTTCATCGATTACAGCTGCTCGAGCATAGCGGTGCAACCGTCGAGCACATCGCGGTAGGTGGCATCGAAATTGCCGGTATACCAGGGATCGGCCATGTCGCCGGGGCGCTCGGTCCAATCGAGCAAGCGCGTAATCTTGTCGTCGGGGTCGTCGCCAAAGATGCGGCGCAGGCCGCGCGCGTTCTCAGCATCCATATAGACAATGTGATCCCAGTCGCCATACTCCGCGCGACGCACCTGGCGCGCGCGGTGGGCAACGACGGGAATCCCGACTTCGCGCAGCTTGGCAACAGTGCCATGATGCGGCGGGTTGCCAATCTCCTCGGTCGAGGTCGCTGCGGAATCAATGACAAACTCGCCCACGCGTCCGGCGCGGTGCACCAGCTCGGTAAACACCGACTCAGCCATCGTCGAGCGGCAGATGTTCCCATGGCAGATAAACAGTACGCGTTGCATATGCGGTTTCCTTTCGATCGTCATCATCGAGCTCGAGTATCGCATCTACGCCTGCGCCTACGCCCTCGCCCGCTTGCGCTCCCAGCGAGCCAACTTAATCGTCACCAGCGTGAGCATCCAGGCCACAAGCGAGAACGCGGCGCCCACGGCACCCACGTACGCAATGCCAATGCTGCTTACCACGGCGCCGCCCACTGCGGTGCCAAACGAGATGCCGACGTTAAACGCCATGGGCTCAACCGAACTTGCAAGTACCATCGATTTGGGATGGCGGCTGCGTGCCACGTCCATAAAGTGCGTGATGCATGACACCGAGAATAGGTACATGAGCAGCGCCAAGCTAAAGACAAAGACCAGCGCGAGCGGCATGGTGCCGCCCACGGCAAACAGCCCGAGTAACGCCGCGGCCTGCAGCACAAACGTCACAAGCAGCGCCTTCATGCCAAAGCGCGCATCGATCCATCCGCCCAGGATGTTCGAGATCAGGCAGAACACGCCATAGGCCATAAGCGTGGTGCTCGCCTGGACAGTGCCCATACCCAGCACCTGCTCAAGATAAGGCGTAACGTAGCCGTAGAACACATAGACCGAGCCTACGCCAAACAAAAAGATGAGCATGCCGGTGATGATGCTCGGCTCGCGCAGCAGACCCGCCTGCTCGCGAAAGGTGGCAGGCTCGTCGGTTTGCCCAGCGCGCGGCATAAACGCCACGAGCGCTCCGCAGATCAAAACGGCAAAGGTCAGCGTGCCGTACATGGCCACGTGCCAATCGAGCGTGTCGGCCACAAACTTGCCGATCGAAGTGACAAAGACCATTGCCACGGAAAACGCACCATATACCACCGAGATGGCAAGCGAAGTTTGCTGCGGGGACAGCAGCTCGGGGATGTACGTCACGCCCACGGCGAGCAGTGCGCCCGAGACGGAACCCAGGACAATGCGCGAGATAAACAGCACCTGGAAGTTGGGCGCCAACGCCATGACCAGATTGCCGAGCACAAAGATAATGCTGTAGCACACGAGCAGCTGGTAACGACGGAAGCGCCCCGTGCTGAGCGCAAGCACCGGCGTCGCGATAGCGTAGACCAGTGCAAAAACGCTGATGAGCTGGCCCGCAGTGGCAAGCGATATGCCGAGTTCCGTCGCCAAGTCACTTTCGATGCCGATGACCACGAACTCCGAGCAGCCGAGCGAGAAGCCCAGCAGCACGAGCAGCGCCAGGCAGAGCTTGGTGCGCGCGGGGGAGAGCGCGGCGGCGGTTGACTTACTTTTAGGCGTGGTTGCGGCGGTCAAGGTTGTCACTCCAATGTCGCATGAATAAGCGGGATTCAATCCCTGCAACTCTAACAGAATGTGTCAGGTGCCTGCCCCCTTTGTCGCAGGCTGCGCTTGCCTGTATAGTCGCAATACAGGCGAAGATGGTCTCAGGTACATCGCGGGCGACAGGAGATCCCATGGGTATGCACACGACAAAGGTTGCAGTGGGCGAGGGCAAGTTTGCGCTCGAGGCCCAGCTGACGGTGACACCGCGAGGCATGGCGGTCTACGCCTGCTCGCCGAAATTTGCGCACCTGGGCGCCACGGCACAGGCCATTCCGCGTCCCGAGCCCGGCCGTACGGCGACGGTGAGCATCCTGGCCGTTCCGTGCCATCGAGACGAGATCCCGGCGCACGATATCGCGGCGGCGCTGGCCACGCGCTTTGGCGTGCCGGTAGTTGCAAGCACGGGTTTTCATGTTGAACAGGCGAGCGGGGACGACCTGCAGCGCGTGCTCGACACCACCAAGGAGCTCATCGCCGCGCTCGAGGAAGCTGCAGCCTGCATTCTGCGCGCCGGCTGGGATGAGGGCGGCGCAGGCGCCGAGGTCGTGGCGGTCGATGCCGCGACCGGTGAGACGCTTGGCCCCGTCGACCGCATCGATGCCCATGCCGGTGAGGGCATTCTGCATCAGGCATTTCTGACGCTTCTGGTCGAGGGCCAGGGCGAAGACGCGCGCCTGCTGCTCTGTCGTCGCAGCCCGCTCAAACGCCTGTGGGGCGGGGTGCTGGCCGATAGCTGTGCCGGCCATCCGCTCCCCGGGGAAGACGTCGCGGCCGCCACGGCACGTCGCATCAACGAAGAGCTTGGCATCACGCGCGAGCCCGATCAGCTCAAGCACCTCGGACACGTGGTGTACCGCGAGGACCACGGCGACGGCCGCTGCGAGTGCGAATGGTGCGAGGTCTACCTTGCCCATGTTGAGCCGGGCGAGCTGCATATCAACCAAGAGGAGATCTCGGAGGTACGCCGCGTGGCCCCGTCCGAGCTCAAAGGCTACCTGCGGGGTCACCCCGAGCAGCTGGCCCCCTGGCTCCGCGAGGCCCTCAGCGACCCATCCATCCGTACGGCTCTCGCTATGTGACATCGGACAGCCCCTTTGCCATATCCAAACCGTCACAACATTCGATGAAAATCTCGAAATCGAGGAAAAGCGTCGAATGTTGTGACGGTTTTTGCCCAGAAGATCGCTTCTCATCCAAAAATCCCGCTTGACTGTATTGCAACAACACAGCGCAACGTAAGGGGTGTCCGATAACGGGCGCCCCTTTTTAAGTGGCAACGTGGCTGCGAATTCGGAGCGCCCCCAACAAGAAAGGTGGGGAGATGGAAGCGGAAAAGAAGGCGTTTAAGATCACCAAGCGCGAAATTGGATTTGTGCTGGGTATCGTTGTCTTTTTGCTAGTGAAGTTTCTTCCTTTGGCGGAGCTGAGCTCGACGGTCGAGCTTACGGTCGGCGGTCAGACCTGTCTGGCGTTGACGCTCGCCACGGTGGTGTTCTGGGCGTGTGGCGTGGCACAGCCGGGCTTTGTGGGCCTGCTCTATTGCGCGCTGCTCGTTCTGTTCAAGGTGTGCGTGGACGACACGGGCGCCGCGAGCATCTCGGCGACGGTCGCCTCCACGTTTAGCTCGTGGACCAAGGCCACCATGTGGCTCGTCATCGGCGCCTACCTCATCGCCAGCGCGGTCAAGGAGTCGGGCCTGGGCGAGCGCATCGCCTATGCGTTTATGCTCAAGTTCGTGCGCGATGCCAAGTCGCTCATCATCTCGATCTTCGCGCTCACCTTTGTGCTGTCGCTGCTGATCCCGCATCCGTTCCCCCGCGCCTTCCTCATCCTCGCCGTCGTCTCGGTCATCGCCGAGTCCGCCGGCTACGGTGACGACGACCGCGGCAAGCTCGGCTT
This sequence comes from Collinsella sp. AF29-7AC, assembly GCF_003475665.1. NCBI lineage: Bacteria > Bacillati > Actinomycetota > Coriobacteriia > Coriobacteriales > Coriobacteriaceae > Collinsella > Collinsella sp. AF29-7AC. Next base: position 13,520 of record NZ_QRQX01000014.1, on the reverse strand, counting down.
CCTCGTGTTTGCCGCTGCCGCCCCGGGCTCCATGTTCTTCCTGACGGGCGATTCCACGCTCAACCCGCTCGTTGCGCAGTACAGCGCCGAAGCCGGCGGCATGAGCCCGTCCTTCGTCGACTGGTTCCTGTACATGAGCGTGCCCATGCTGGTCGCGCTGCTGTGCACCCTGTTCCTGGGCCTCTTCCTCTTTAAGCCCAGCAAGGAGCTCGTCTACGATCGCGAGCAGATCGTGGCCAAGCAGGCCGCGCTCGGCAAGCTCTCCGTCAAGGAGATCCGCACCATCGTGTGGCTTGTCATCGCCATTGCGCTGTGGCTCACTGTCTCGGGCGACTATATCGGCTGGGTCACCCTGGCCATTGGCGTCTGCCTCGCCATGCCCGTCATCGGCGAGGTCCTCACCCCCGCCAGCTGGAATGCTGTCGACATCAAGTCCCTCATGTTCCTGACGGCCGCCATGGCCGTGGGTTCCGTGGGCGGCGCCACCGGCATGAACGCCTGGATCGCCGACGTCGTGCTTCCCAGCTCCGTGCCCGAGAACATCTTCCTGTTCGCCCTGCTCGTCGCCGCGCTCTCCATGATCATCCACATGTTCATGGGCTCGGTCATGGCCGTGCTCGGTGTGTGCGTGCCGGCGTTCATCAGCTTCGCGGCCGGCTCCAGCGTAAGCCCGCTTGCCGTGGCGCTCATCGTCTTCACGTCCATCAACATCCACTACATCCTGCCGTTCCACAACCTGCCGATCCTTATCGGCGAGGGCAAGGACGCCGGCGGCTACACCTCCAAAGAGGCCATGCGCATGGGTATTCCCCTCACCGCGGTCGTCTTTATCGTCGTGCTGGTTGAGGCCGCCTGGTTCCACCTCTTTGGCCTGATGTAAGCAGTCGAGTGCTTGGCTGTAATTAGCCGAGTGCTTGAACTGCGAGTGCCCGAGCGCCTCATCTATGAGCGCTGCGGCCCCATTACGTTACCAAGCCCGGCGGCATCCTCGCCGCCGGGCACTCTCCCGAAAGGAGCATGCTATGTCCACTACCGATGCTTCCCAGATTCACGACCTGCGCTCCGCGCTCGACTTTTTGCGCGAGATGCCGGGCCAGCTGCTCGAGACCGACACTCAGGTCGACCCGGACGCCGAGGTCTCGGGCGTCTATCGCCACGTCGGCGCCGGCGGCACCGTTATGCGCCCGACCAAAGAGGGTCCGGCGATGGTCTTCAACAACGTCAAGGGCTTTGACGATGCCAAGGTCTGCATCGGCATGCTTGCCAGCCGCAAGCGCGTTGCCGCCCTGCTCGACCTGGACGAGGAGCACCTGGGCCTCGAGATCGGCAAGCGCTTCGAGAACCTGATCGCGCCCGAGCAGATCGCCGAGGGTGCGCACGTCGACTGCCAAGAGGTCGTGTACAAGGCGACCGACGAGGGCTTTGACCTGCGCAAGATCGTTCCCGCTCCTACCAACACGCCCGTCGACGGCGGCCCCTACATCACCATGGGCCTCGCCTACGGCACGAGCCCCGACGGCTCCCAGTCCGACGTGACCATCCACCGTTTCTCCTGCGTCGACAAGGACAAGCTCGCCATGTGGATTACCCCCGGCAGCCGTCACCTGGGCGCGTTCTTTGACGAGTACTGCCAGCGTGGCGAGGATATGCCCATCTCCATCTCCATCGGTCTGGACCCCGCCGTGTACATGTGCTGCGGCTTCGAGGCTCCCACCACGCCGCTCGGCTTCAACGAGCTGCAGATCGCCGGTGCCCTGCGCGGCCACGCCGTCGAGCTTGCCGACTGCGTCACCGTTCCGCAGAAGTGCATTGCCAATGCCGAGTACGTGCTCGAGGGCTACCTCATGCACGACGAGACCATCAACGAGGACGTCAACGGCCACGGCTACGCCATGCCCGAGTTCCCCGGTTACACCGGTGGCGCCAAGGTCTGCCCGGTGATCAAGATCACCGCCGTCACCACGCGTGTCAACCCCATTATGGAGAGCTGCATCGGCCCTTCGCACGAGCACGTGTCCATGGCCGGTATCCCCACCGAGGCTTCCATCTACAAGATGGTCGAGACCGCTATCCCGGGCCGCCTGCTCAACGTCCACGCTGCACCCTGCGGCGGCGGCAAGTTCGTTGCCATCATGCAGTTTAAGAAGTCGAGCAAAAATGACGAGGGCCGTCAGCGCAACGCCGCCATGCTCGCCTTCTCGGCATTCTCCGAGCTCAAGCATGTGATCTTGGTTGACGAGGATGTCGACATCTTTGATATGAGCGACGTGATGTGGGCCATGACCACGCGCTTCCAGGCCGACGTCGACCTCATCACCATCCCCGGCTGCCACTGCCACGTGCTCGACCCGTCCAACGACCCTGCGTTCGACCCCACGATTCGCGAGCACGGCATCGCCTGCAAGGCCATCTTCGACTGCACGGTTCCGTTCGACCTCAAGAAGAATTTCATTCGCTCGCAGTTCATGGAGATCGACCAGGACAAGTGGGCCGCAGAGCTCGCCTTCTAGTAAGTCGCCCTGCCGAGTAACAAAGTGAGGAGTTGTCATGCCTGAGTCTTCTGTCCGTCCCCGCCGCATTGTCGTTGGCGTGTCTGGCGCCAGCGGTGCCGCGCTGGGTCTTGAGTGCCTCAAATGCCTGCGCCAGGCAGGTGCCGAGTCGGCGCTTGTCGTCACGCGCGGGGGAGAGATCACCATCGAGCAGGAGCTCGGCATGACGCTCGACGAGTTTGCCACGCATGCCGATGTGGTCTACGACAACAAAAATATCGGCGCCCCCATCGCAAGCGGTACCTATCCGGTCGACGGCATGATCGTGGCGCCCTGCTCCATGAAGACGCTCGCCGGCATCGCGAGCGGCTACAGCGAAAACCTGTTGCTGCGTGCGGCCGACGTGCAGATGAAAGAGCAGCGCCGCCTGGTGCTCATGGTGCGCGAGACGCCCTTCAGCGCCATTCACGTCGATAACATGGCGCGCCTGGCGCGCGTACCGGGCGTCATGCTCATGCCGCCCATGCTCACGTTTTACAACGGCCCCGCCACGCTCGATGACGCGGTGCATCACATCGCCGCCAAGGCGCTCGAGGCCGTCGGCGTGTCATGCGCAAACTATAAGCGCTGGTCATAGGCGCTTTTAGGGTAGGATACGAGAAGTGTTTGAGCCCGCTGCCCCTGTGGGCGGCGGGCTTTGTGCGCTAAAAGGATGTGTCGGGAGGACTTATGCAGACGGGCATGTATGCGATTAGCGAGATGGCGAGCTTGTTTAATGTTTCGCGCCAAACGCTCATCTACTACGACAAGATCGGCCTGTTTAAGCCCGCCGTGGTCAACGAAAAAGGCTACCGTTTCTATTCGCCCACGCAGATCCCGCTCATGCGCCTGATCTGCATGTTGCGCGACCTGGGGCTCGAGCTCGACGAGGTCGACCGCCTGACCTCGACGTTCGACATTGGCGAGATGACCGATCACCTGCGCTCGCGGGTGCAGGCGCTCGATGAACAGATCGCCGGGCTCAAAGCCGAGCGCGCGAGTGTGCAGGAGCGTCTGAGCTTTTACGACGAGGCGGTTTACTGGCGCGAGCGCGAGGGCAAGCCGGAGCTCAAACAGTTTGAGCGCCGCTACGTGGTCTTTGAGGAGTTCCCGGCCGATATCGAGCGCGGCCGCTCGATGCTGCACCCCACGCTCATGCGCGCGATTCTGCGCATGCGTGCGCTGACGGGCACGCGTCCCATGCGCGGTTGGGGCGCCATGCTGCGTCGCGAGGCACTGCATTCCGACGACCCCATTGCCGGCGCCGGCTCCTTTGCCGTGCTACCGCGCGGTGTCGAGGAACTGCTGCCGAGCGACGCTGCCGAGCTGGCAGAGATCGGCATAGAAGTGCTGCCCGAGGGCACATACCTGTGCATGAGCCGCTGGGGCATGCCGTACGAACCCGAGGGCATCCGCGCCGTCGTGGCCTGCATGGACAAGCACGCGCTCCAGCCCGTTGGCAACGCTTTCGACTTTTGCTACCTCGATACCACGAGCTACGACGAGTCCCACCAAGAGGACTTCTGCTGCATCCAAATCCCCGTCGCCCTTCAGATGTGACAAGGGGACAGTCCCTTTGTCACATCCACGCCCATTTCTTAGAAACTTGCAAAATCTGCAAGTTTCTAAGGTGGCATCTTATAAACTTGCAAATAATGCAAGTTTATAAGTTTTCATGTCTGGACGGGCGCTAGGGAGACTCTATGAACATCGTTCGCCGAAGCCGCTATCTTGATCGACTCATTGCTTTTCAGGATACCGACCTCATCAAAATCGTGACGGGTATACGCCGTTGCGGCAAATCCACGTTATTGGACATGATGAGGGAGCACCTGGCGCAGCAGGGGGTGCCGGCAGAGCGTTTGCTGACCTTTAAGATGGAATCTCTAGAGTACGCGGGGGTTACAGATTATCTGACGTTTTATCGCATGGTTCGGGAGCGCGTTGACGGTGTCGATCGCCCCTATCTGTTCTTTGACGAGCTCCAGAATGTCGAGGGTTGGGAAAAGGCGGTCAACTCGCTCCGAGTGGATTTGCCGTGCGACATCTATGTCACGGGCTCCAATGCCTTTATGCTATCGAGCGAGCTTGCAACGCTTATCTCGGGTAGATATATCGAGGTCAAGATGCAGCCCCTCACGTTTGGCGAGTATCTTGATTTTCGCTCGATTGATGCGGTCGTCGCCGAAGGGCTCGGTGAGCGGGTTGAGCTCGTTTCCAAGACGGGCAATCGCCTTAATTCAAATACCGTGCTTGAGCAGTACATAACCTACGGCGGCATGCCGTTTCTGGCTCATGATGAGCCGAGGCGTGAGCTGTGTCGCGACTATATTCGTAGCCTTTACCAGACAATCGTCGCGCGCGATATCTTATTGCGCGCGACGCGTAGGGGTCGCGGGGCTATCACTAAGCGCGATGTTCTCGAGCGGCTCTGTGCGTACCTGGCAGACAACATCTCCAATCAAACCTCGGTCAATAAAATCGTAGGGACGCTCAACGAATCGGCGGGCGGTAAGACCAATGCATCGACGGTGTCGGCATATATTGGCGCTCTGGAAGAGACGTACCTGTTTACCAAAGTAAAAAGGTATGACATCAAGGGGCGGGAGCTTCTTAAGACAGGCGGTAAATATTACATAGCCGATACGGGAATCCGCAGCTATCTTGACGGATATAGAGGTAGCGATAGCGGAAGGATGCTCGAGAACGTTATCTACAACCAGCTTGTCCTTGAAGGGTACGAAGTGTTTTGCGGCCATCTGCGCGCGGGGGAAATCGACTTTGTCGCAATCGGCGAGGGATCGGACCGCAAATATATCCAGGTTACCGAACGGATCGACGCCGAGGCGACGAGAGAACGCGAACTGCGACCGCTCAAGCTAAGCACGCTAGGAAAAATCCCTGATTCGTACGAGAAGATCTTGATTGTCAGGGATGGTGAGCATCCAACAGACATCGACGGCATCAGAATCGTAGGGGCGGCCGATTTCTTGCTGAGAAACAAGATCGCCCACGGCTAAACGCAAAATGTGACAAAGGGACAGCCCCTTTGTCACATTCCGTGCGAGCGGGCGTGCCATCTGGGGGTATAAGGCTAGCAAGTGTTTATTTGCGAGGCTTAAGGGGCGCCCCGTATGGATATCGATAACTTTGAATGGTGGTATAGCGAGGGCGAGGCTCCGGACGAAGAGTGGGACGAGCCCGCGCCGTGTGACGTGTCGAGCGACGAGGACGAGTCCGGCAATGATGCCGGTGTCGAGCCTGAAGCCGCCTCCGATGCCGCCGAACCCCTAACCTTTGAGCAGGCTTGGGCCCAGGCTGAGGCCGACGAGGCAAAGGCCGATGCCACGGCCACACTGGGTGAGCCAGCCGACATGTCCATCTCGCCGGCAAAGACCCCGCAGCCGCGTCACACTATCGATCCCGACAGCACGGCATCCTTCAGCATTCTCGACGTGCCCTCGCAGGGTGCCCAGGCGCCTGCGCCCACGCATCGCCCCGATCTGGCTCGCGAGGAAGATGCGGGACGTCGCTCTCCGCTTGGCCCCATCCTTATCGCCTTTATGGCCGGCGTTATCGCATGCTCGGTAATTGGAAACGTCTGGAGCCATGTTGAACAACAGCGCAAAGACGCCGCCAAGGTCGAGATGTCTGTCGAGCAATCGCTCAGCCGCACGCGCTCGGTGCATGTATCGGTCGAGGTCAAGGACGGCGCGACGTGGGACACCGCGCGCGGCGACAGCCAGATGCTCGTCCATATCGTGGGTCGCACGCTCAAGGGGCAAGCGATCGACGAGTACCAATACGTCAATTCCGAAGGTGACGGCATCGAGCTCAAGCCCGGCGACTACGAGCTCACGGTCGATGAGCCGCCCGTCGCCACCGACGGCACGCGTTACCGTGCCTCAAAGCGCATGGTTCCGGTGAGTTTTAATTCACAGGCGCCCGATACGGTCGATAGCACGCCGCAGGGCGGGTTTGACCTTTACGCTATTGCTCAATAACTGCACCTGTCGCTCAACCCCGCCGCCAAGAGTGGGACAATAGCCCTCGACACCGTTGTTTACTATTGGAGGAAGTAGCATGTCCACCGTCACTACCATCAAGCGCGGCGGCCTCACCGCGGCCATCGATTCCATGGGCGCCCAGCTCACGAGCCTTGCCCTCAACGGCAACGAGTATCTGTGGCAGGGCGACCCGGCCTTTTGGGGCAAGCATGCGCCTATCCTGTTCCCCATCGTGGGATCGCTGCGCAACAACATGGCGACATCTGCGGCCGGCACCTGCGAGATGCCGCGCCATGGACTCGCTCGCATCGTCGAGCACAAGTTGGTCGAGGTTTCGGAGGATGGCTCCTCGGTAACGTACGAGATCACTGACACGCCCGAGTTGCTCAAGGCGTTCCCGTTCCACTTTAAGCTCAACATGACCCATGCCCTGACCGGCGACGCCACGCTCACGCAGACCTTTGCCGTCACCAACACCGGCGACGTGGCCCTGCCGTTCTCGGTGGGCGGTCATCCTGCATTCAACGTGCCCGCCCCCGGTGCCGAAGACGAGGCGTTCGAGGATTACGAGCTGGCGTTTACCGAGGCTTGGACTAACGAGGCCCCCATCATCACGCCCGACGGTCTTATGACGTTCGAGGGCAGCTACAAGGCTCCCGATAACTCGGACGTGCTGCCCATCACGCACCGCAGCTTCGATAACGATGCCATCATGTTCACCGATGTCCCGGGTTCCACGCTCACGCTGCGCGGCCGCAAGTCGGGCCACGGCGTCAAGATCGACTTTGAGGGCTTTAAGTACATTGGCGTGTGGTCTGCCGCCAACGACGCCCCGTTTGTGGCGCTCGAGCCCTGGACCGGCCACACCACCATGGACACCGAGGACGATGTCTTTGAGCACAAGGTCAACACCATCACGTTGGCACCGGGCGCTACCGACATCCGTTCCTTTAGCGTCACCCTGCTCTAGAGGTTCCGCCGTTCTAACGAACGACGGACCGGTCGACGCTGCGCGCCACCCAGAGCGACAATTTGTCATTCAAAAGGCAAGGCATGACCAGAAGGTCTATGCCTTGCCTTTTTCATGCCAAGTGGTACATGGGGCAGGCTGCTTTGCGCCAATCGTCCTCGTGTGTCTATTAATTTTTCGCGCACATGCCGCGCTGCTGGTTGCGGGCGTATATCCTGTCTTATTGTCAGCAAAACGAAATTGGGAAGGCACCAGATGCAATCTCGACAACAGCGCGACGCGCATCCACAGCCGGTATGCAGCCGTCGCATCTTTTTGGGTAGCGCTCTCGCTGCGAGCGCTTCTGTCGTCGCCGGCGCACTTGCCGGCTGCCAGCGTCCCTCCACGCTGGAAGTAGTTCAGCCCACGACGGGCGGCGGTCGCGATGACCTGTCCGATTCCGTTATCGGCAAGGATAAGATCCGCATCGGCATGGAGGCGGCCTACGCCCCGTACAACTGGCAGGTTTCCGAGGCCAGCGAGTTCACGATCCCCATCGACAACGTGCAGGGCGCCTATGCCGATGGCTACGACGTGCAGATCGCCAAGATCGTCTGCAAGGCTCTCGGCGGCGAGCCCGTTGCCGTCAAGCAGAGCTTCTCGGGCCTTATCGACTCGCTCAACAACGGCCAGATTGACCTCATCATCGCCGGCATGAGCGCCACGCCCGAGCGCGAGGAGTCCGTCGGTTTTTCCGACCCGTACTTTATCGGCTACTTTGGCCTGTTCGTAAAAGAGGGCTCGCCCTACCAAAACGCGACCAAGCTCAGCGACTTCAGCGGTGCCACGGTGCTCGGCCAAAAGGACACCATGCTCGATACCGTCATCGACGAGATCCCGGGCGTCGTTCACAAAAATCCGGTCGATTCGGTCCCCACGGTGTTCTCGAATCTGCTGCAGGGCACGTGCGACGCCGTGACCTACAACACGGAGAACGAAAAGGGCTATATGGCCCAAAATCCCGGTATCGTCCCCATCCACTTTGCCGAGGGCGAGGGCTTTAAGCAGGAGGTCACGGCAAATGTCGGTTGCCGCAAGGGCTCGGACAAACTGCTTAAGCTCATCGACAAGACACTCAAGGGCATTAGCCAAGAGGAGCGCGACCAAATGTGGGACGCGTGCCTCGACCGTCAGCCGGCATAGGGAGGCAGCATGAAAGGCATCAATCGTCTGGCCTCCTTTATCAAGGCCGACCACCGTTATGTGTACCTGGGCACGAGCGTTATCGCGGCGCTCGGCTTGGCATTTAGCCAGCGCAACCCCACGCCGCTGAGCTTTTTGGCGCCCACCGGCATCTTCCAGGATTGCCTTTGGGCGATTCTTTGGGCCTGGATCGTCGTGTCGGCGGCAGCGCTCGTCACCAAGGTTATGCACTGGAGCGACTATCGCGAAACGTCGCCGTTTGCATCCGAGCGTTTCCGTCGCGGCGCGCGCCTGGGCAGCTATGTCGTGGTCGTCATCGCGGCGATCTTCTTTGTCGACCGCTGCGTCATGTCGTTTATCGATCTGGTGCAGGTGAGCATTGTCTCGGATTCCAACCCCAGCGACTTTTTGTCGAGCTTGGTCTACATGACCTACAAGAGCGGCGACTTCTTCATCCGTGGCATCGAGATCACCATCGCGCTTGCCACCTTCGGCACCGTCATCGCATTCTTCCTGGCGCTGCTCTTTGTGTTCCTGCGTATTCAGACCTTCGACCGCGTAGACAACGACCTGGTGCGCTTCTTTAAGAGCATCGGCCGCGGCTTTGCGACCGTCTACTCCACCATCGTGCGCGGCACGCCCATGATGGTCCAGGGCCTGCTCATCTATTACGCGGGCTTCACCGTTTTGCGCGGCATGGGCTTCGAGACTGCCCAGGCCAACCAGATTTGGAGTACCTTCACCGCCGGCCTCGTTACCATCTCGCTCAACTCCACCGCCTACATGATGGAGGTCCTGCGCGGCGGCATCGAGTCCATCGATCCCGGCCAGGCCGAGGCAGCGCGCTCGCTGGGGCTTTCGCAGTGGCAGGCTATGCGCAAGGTCGTGTTCCCCCAGGGCATTAAAAACGCGATTCCGGCGCTCACCAACGAGCTCATCATTAACATCAAGGATTCGTCGGTGCTCTCGGTCATCGGCGTGTTCGACCTCATGTATGCCACCACCACCGTCGCCGGCGTGTACTACCGCCAGATGGAGGTCTACTGCGTGGCGCTCGTGGTCTACCTGATCCTGACGCTCGTGGCGAGCCGCCTGCTCGAGGCCTTTGGCAAAAAGCTCGGCGCCGAGGCTCCTGCCACGCTGCCCAGCTCTAACTAGGCTTAAGACGAGGAGAATCATCATGGCAGATACCGCCACTACCGGCACCGCGGCCGCCGCACAAACTAAAGAGTCACTCATCCGCGTCGAGGGCCTGCGCAAGAGCTTCGGCTCGCTCGAGGTGCTCAAGGGTATCGACTTGTCCGTCAATCCCGGCGAGGTCGTCACCATCATCGGTGCTTCGGGTTCGGGCAAATCGACCTTTCTGCGCTGCCTCAACCTGCTCGAGACCCCGGACGCGGGCCACATCTGGTTCCACGGCCAGGACCTTACGGCCGAGCGCTGCAATATCAATAAACTCCGCGAGGACATCGGCATGGTGTTCCAGGGCTTTAACCTGTTCAACAACATGGATGTGCTCGACAACTGCACGCTCGCGCCCGTCACGCTCAAAAAGATGAGCAAGGCCGAGGCCGAGAAGGTCGCGATGGAGCATCTGGCGAGCGTGGGACTCGAAAAGTTCGCGCACGCCGCCGTGGGTCGCCTGTCCGGTGGCCAAAAGCAGCGCGTGGCCATCGCTCGCGCCCTGTGCATGAGTCCGCAGATCATGCTGTTCGACGAGCCGACTTCGGCACTCGACCCCGAGATCGTGGGCGAGGTGCTCGAGGTCATGCGCAAGCTCGCGGCCGACGGCATGACCATGGTTGTCGTCACGCACGAGATGGCCTTTGCCCGCACGGTGTCCGACCGCGTGGTCTTTATGGACAAGGGCGTGGTGCTCGAGGACGCCGCGCCGGCCGAGCTCTTTGGCAACCCCAAACATCAGCGCACTCGCGAGTTCCTCTCTCGCTATCTCGAGGACAAATAACCGGCGCAAACGCCTGCGTTGCAGGGCCGCTCCCGTGGGGCGGCCTTTGTCGTCACAATCGAAAGGATGTCATGGCCGAGGTTTGGCGCTTCTTTGCGCATGAGGACGATTTTGCCGATATGGACGAGGCCGGCGCGTGCGAGCGCTTGGGCCGCGTGCTGTCGTTTCCGACCATCTCGAGCATGGATGCCGAGGCGGTGGACTGGCAGCCCTTCGACGACCTGCGCGCCTATATGCAGCAGGCCTGGCCGCGCGTGTTTGCGGCGGGCGAGGTCGAGCTTATCGACCACTCGCTGTTGGTGACGCTTGGCGGTTCCGACTCCGCCCTCAAACCCGTCATGCTCATGGGCCACATGGACGTGGTCCCCGTGGTGCCGGATACCGAGGCCGACTGGACGCACGCCCCCTTTAGCGGACAGGTGGACGACACCTACATTTGGGGTCGCGGCGCTATCGACATGAAGGATCAGGTCGCAGGCATTCTCGAGGCGGTTGAGTATGCGTTGGCGCACGGCTGGGAGCACGAGCGAACCCTGCTGCTGGCTTTTGGCCAGGACGAGGAAACCACGCAGTACGGCGCGCGGGCGATCGGTCGCGTGCTCGAGGAGCGCGGTATTGAACTTGAATACCTGATCGACGAGGGTGACTACCGTATTGTTTCGGCTGCCGAGTACGGCGCGGGCGAGGGCTGGCTTATGCATGCCGACCTTGCCGAGAAGGGCTACGCCGATATTGTGCTCAAGACGAAGAGTGAGGGCGGGCATTCGTCCAACCCCTACGGCGGCACATCGCTCGAGGTACTGAGCCGCGCTATCGCCGCAATCTGCGATATCGAGTGGCCGACGCGCGTGACCGATCTGCTTGCCGCACAGCTCGTCGAGCTGGGGCTCTACACGGCGGATGAGATTGCCGCCAACGGGGACGTCATTGTCCGCGACTGCCTCGCCAGCAAGAAGCTCTATCCGCTGGTGACGACCACCTGCGCGCCCACGCAGATCGAGGGTGGCAGCACCGGCGCCAACGTGATGCCACAGGATATGTGGGCCAATATCAACTTCCGCATGCTCGAGGGCACGGGCGTGGCCGATGTCACTACTCGCTGCCGCGAGGCCGTTGCCGCGGCGGGCCTTGCCGGGCGCGTGGAGGTCGAACTCGGCCCCGGCAGCTCCGAGCCCTCGCCGTCCCCGCGTGTCGGTGGACCGGGGCTCGAGGCCGTTCGCGCCATTGCCGCCTGCTACTTCCGCGACCCAAAGGGGGCGGAGGAAAACGGACCGAGTGCGACGGGCGGGGTTCCTGTCAGCATCGTCCCCTCAACCGTGATCGGTGCCACCGATGCTGCCAACTACCAGCGCATTTGCCCCGAGTGCATTCGCTTCTCGGCCTTTGTGGTCGACGATGACGAGTGCGACCGCGGCGTCCATGGCACTAACGAGCGTATCACCCGCCGCGCCTACCTCCAGGGTGTTCGCTTCCTCATCGCCCTGCTCCATACGCTCTAGAATCCGACAAAGGGACTCTCCCTTTGTCGGATTCCGTGCGGGTTGTATGCAGGTTTGCCTGCGCACGCTATCATGTATAGGTTAGACCGCAACTATGTACCCCCATACGCGAAGGGATGCGCATGTATCTGAAGATCGACATGTTCTAGCCGGGCTTTACCCCCGCAGCGGCGCCCCGCGCCCCATCAATTCTGCCGATTTTCACCTTCACGCATATAAAAGGAGTCCGTCATGCGCGACAAGCTCGAAAAGATCATCAAGGCCTACGAGGAGCTCGAGAAGAAGCTTTCCGACCCAGCCGTCGCCTCCGATATCAAGGAGTTCACGCGTCTCAACAAGGAGTACGCACACCAGTCCGACCTCATCGCTGCCTCGCGCGAGTACATCGGCGCGCTCGATGACATCGAGGCTGCCAAGGAAATGCTCCACGATACTACCGATGCCGATGAGAAGGAGATGCTCCAGATGGACATCTCCGAAAACGAGGCCAAGCTTCCCCAGCTCGAGGAAGACATTAAGTACATGCTCATCCCGAGCGACCCCAACGACGACAAGAACACCATCGTCGAGATTCGCTCCGCCGCCGGTGGCGACGAGGCGGCTATCTTTGCCGGCGATCTGTACAAGATGTATCAGCGCTTCTGCGAGTCGCGCGGCTGGAAGACCACCGTGCTCGACTCCAGCCCCAGCGAGGCCGGCGGCTTTAAGTCCATCGAGTTCAAGGTCGAGGGCGACCGCGTCTACTCCGTCATGAAGTTCGAGTCCGGCGTGCACCGCGTCCAGCGCGTTCCCAAGACCGAGTCCCAGGGCCGTATCCAGACCTCCACGGCGACCGTCGCCGTACTTCCCGAAGCCGAGGAGATCGACGTCCAGATCAACCAGTCCGACCTGCGCATCGACACCTACTGCGCCTCCGGTCCTGGCGGTCAGTGCGTTAACACCACTTATTCCGCCGTGCGCATCACCCACCTGCCCACCAACACCGTGGTGCAGTCGCAGGAACAGCGCTCCCAGATCCAGAACCGCGAAGTCTGCATGCAGATGCTGCGCGCCCGTCTGTACGAGATGGAGCTCGAGAAGCAGCAGGCAGAGCTCGGTGCCGAGCGCCAGAGCCAGATCGGCCACGGCAACCGTTCCGAGAAGATCCGTACCTACAACCAGCCCCAGGACCGCGTGACCGATCACCGCATCGGTTTCAACTCCACCTACAATGGCGTCCTCCTGGGCGACCAGCTCGGCACCGTCATCGAGGCGCTCGCCGCCGCCGAGCGTGCCGAGAAGCTGGCACAGGCAGTCTAAGTTCCGCCGTTCTACCGAACGGGGTTGATTTCCGATCTCAGCCGAACACATTGAGCAAATAGGCCATTC
>NZ_QRQX01000013.1:0-74843 GCF_003475665.1 Collinsella sp. AF29-7AC | reverse complement strand
TCCAAGAAATGGGATGCAGTTCAATTTAAGTCTGTCCCCAATGAGTGCCGGGACTGTCCCCAAGTGCCAGCAGGAAAGGAACGTCCCCAAGTGACGGGTTACGGCTAGGCGTGGGATTTGGCGTGTGCGAGGGCTAGGCCTACGGCGGCGATGGCGGCGGCGAAGAGCACGGTGACGCCCAGGTCACAGACGATGTCGCCCAACACGGCAGACGTCAGGTCCGAGGCAAGCGCCTTGCCGATTGCGTCGTTCACCCAATACGTCGGCACAAAGTGCGCCACCGTCTGCACGGCCGAGCCCATGAGCGACAGCGGCATCCAGGCGCCGCCCAAAAACGTCATGAGCATGCCGAGCAGGTTGCCCACACCGTTGAGCAGCTCCTCGCGCGCGCCCAGGCTCGACAGCGTAAAGCCAACGGCCAGCGGCGTGCACGCCAGGGCAAACGTTGCCGCCAGCGCCAGGCACACGCGGCCCACGCCGACCTCGGCAACCGCGCCGGCAAAGCCCACGACGCCCATCATGCTCGACACAAGCCAGATGCAAACGGTGAGCACGGCGGCGGCCGCGAACACAGCGAGCGAACGCTGGCGCTCAGAGACCGGGCTGGCATCCATGCGGCGCACGCGCTCGGGCTCGTTCATGCCCGAAAACACCAGTCCCACCGACACGATGACCGACGAGATGATCGCGTACGCGCCAAAGTTGAAGTACGACTCGAGCGTGGTAGCAGCAGTCGAGTCGACCTTGACCTGCTCGATCTGGACCTCCGCGCGCTTTGCGGCCGCGTGCTCGGCAGCTTTGGCGACATCGCTGTCGGAAGCAGCTGGCTCAAGTGCCGCCGCAGCACCCGCAAGCGAGATCCAGCGCGAGGCCTCGGCAGACGAAAGCGCTGCCGCCATGGTGCCGGAGCCGTACGTCACGTCGAGTTTGGGCAGGGCCTCCCCCGCGCGGGCGGCTGCAACAAGATCGTCCTCAAACCCCTCCGGGATAAAGAACACGCAATCGGCGCTGCCCTTGGCGCTGTTGCTCTTGGCGAGCGCATCCGCAAGGTCGTACGTGTCGTCGCCGACGCCCGTGACCAGGTCAAAGCGTGAGCCCAGGTGCTTGGTAAGTGCCCGCGAAAGGTCGCTATTGTCGCGGTCGACCACGATCACGTTGGTGTCGTAGGGCTTGTACTCGGTAAGCTGCGACGAGTTCCAGCTCACCGAAGCCGCGATGAATACGCCCATGAGCGAGATGAACACCGTATAGATGAGCAGGTAAAACGGGTGCGCCAGCGCCATGCGAAGCGCGGTCTTAAAGGTGCTCATAGCGGCTCCTTCCAAAGATCAGCGTAGCGGCGGCGACAAACACCAGGGCCATCAGGACGAGCGCGCCGGCGCGAACAGCGAAGGGCCCCAGGTCCTCAAAGAAATACAGGCGATTGAACATGTCGCAGATGAGCTTGACGGGGTTGAGCCAGCACTCGACCGGACAAGCGCGGGCGACGTCGTCGGCAAGCGCCATCGCCGGCTCGCCGTAGAGGCCGGCGAACAGGGCGCACGTGGTGGCAAAGCCCGTGAGGATGCCCGACTTGGATGCCTTGCCGCCCTTAACGGGAAGCGTGCCCACAAAAAGCCCCAGGCCCGTGGCGGCAAGCGCGGATGCAGCCCCGCCCAGCAGGCACAACCCCTCGCGCCCGCCAAAGTCGACGCCCACGACCAGGCGCACGTAGCCGATCGCAACCGCCATCGATGCAAAGGAAACCAGCCACGAGCCGACAAAAATGCCGGCCAGCGACGCCGTCTTGGAAAGACCGCCCACGCAGCGGCGCGCGCCAAGGCCCGACAGATTAGGCTGCAAATCGACGACGCTCAAGGCGGCAAACTCGGCAGACATCATCGCGACCAGGCCAAAGAGCGCGTAGTAGTAGATGACCGTGCCATCGGGCGTGGCACGAGTCAGGCTCACGCGGCGGGTTCCGCCCTCGAGCGACAGGGCGTGCGCAACCGCCGCCGGATCGGCGAGCGTCGCCGGGTTGTCCTGGGCAATCTGGCGCATGAGCTCGACATTTTGCGTATACGAGCTTGCCGCCGTTTCAAGGATGCTGCGGTCGGTGAGCACCGACGAGGCGCGCGAGCTGTCGTAACTCGACAGCAGCGTGAGCCTGGGCGTGCCCGCGGCATCAACCGTATAGATGCCCGCGACCTCGCCGGCCTTGAGTGCTTTGCGCGCGACAGCCAAGTCTTCGTACTCGCTCACATCGAGCAGCTGATCGTCGCCTGCCTTGGCAAGCGAAGCTGCCACGTCCTTAAAGGTCGAGGCATCCCAGGCCTCGTCCGTCACGACGGCAACCGGCACCGGGTCGACCTTTCCGTCAGAGCTCAGGTTCGCGAACATAAACATGAACATCGTTGAAAGTGCAATGGGAAAGATCGCGCCCCAGACCCATGTACTCGGTCGACGCAATAGCGTCTTGAGCGTGGTGGTGATGGTGTTGAACATGGCCACCCCCTAGTCGCGCAGCTCGCGGCCGGTGATCTCGAGGAATACGTCATTGAGGGTGGGAGGTTCGGAATAGATACGACCGAGCGCCACGCCGTGCGAGCGAAGCACATCGAGGATATCCGTGAGGTTATGTGGGCTCGCCTCGCACGAAAACGTGAGCTGCCCCGCGGTTGCCGCAAGGTCCAGGACGTGCGGCAGGCTCGCAACGGCACCGAGCGCCGCACTCGAAACCTCACCGACCTCAATTACGATCTTCTCGCCCATCTGAATCATGCGCTTGAGCTCGTCGTTGGTGCCCTGCGCTAGCACGCGGCCGCCGTCCATGATCATGATGCGGCTGCAAATCTGCTCGACTTCCTCCATGTAATGGCTGGTATACACCACCGTGGCGCCCTCGTCGCGCAGGCGGCAGATGCCCTCCAGGATGGCGTTGCGGCTCTGTGGGTCGACCGCCACCGTGGGCTCGTCAAAAAAGATGAGCTCGGGCTTGTGCGCGATGCCGCAGGCAATGTTGAGACGGCGCGCCAGGCCACCCGAGAGCTTGCCGGGGCGGAACTTGGTAAAGTCGCCCAGGCCGACAAAGTCGATCGCCTCGTCCACCAGCGCGCGGCGGCGCTTGCGGTCGTTGACGTAAAGACTGCAGAAATAGTCGATGTTCTCGCGCACCGTGAGCTCGTCAAACACTGCCACCTGCTGCGGCACCACGCCCAAGCGGCGCTTGAGGTCGTAGCGGGCGGGCGTCATGGGCTCGCCGAACAGCTCGATGGTGCCTTTGTCGTAGGCAAGCAGCTGCAGAATACAGTTGATGGACGTGGTTTTGCCCGAGCCGTTGGGGCCCAGCAGGCCAAAGATCTCGCCGGGGGCGATGTTCAGGTTAAAGTGGTCGAGCGCGATAAGGTCGTCGTAGCGCTTGACGAGGTTTTCGACGTGGACAATGTCTGTCATGAGGCGGCCCTTCTGTTGATTACGGCCCGGTACGATTGCATCATCGCAGGACCCGCCGGCGCGCGCCAGTGAGCTTTGTCACGAGTGCGAGGGGGCGGAGGCAAAACCCCCGCTCGCGCGAGCGATCGACGCCGCTTTGCCGCGCGGGAGGAATGTCACGGTTGCGCAGGCGGCCCCTCCACCACGCGCAGCTTCGCGTACAATACCCATATGAACAGGCTTTTCGACAAATCGATCGTGCTAGCGTGCTGCATCGCAGCCGCCATGGGCCTTGCTGTCGACGCTCGCCTGGTCGCGGCGTTTTGCCTTGGCGTTATTACCACCTCGCTGGCCGAGCTCGCGCAGGGAGAGCGCGCCCGTCGCGCCAGCGAGGCCGCGAGTTACGCTTACATCATCGCGGCTGTCTTCGTGCCGCCGTTTGTGCCGTTTGCGCCTCTCGCCCTCTATGACATCGCGCGGCGGGTGCGCCGTGAGCACGCCTGGGTCGCGCTGGGCATTGGCATCGCCTTTGTCTTTGCGCTCGTCGCGGACCTTCGCACCGACGCGCTCACCGCCCGAACGCTCCTGCTGACCGCCATCCTTTCGGTTGCCGCCACCTTGCTATCGCTACGTACCGCCCAGCTGGAGCGCGAGCAGCAGCGTATGCGCCGCATCCGCGACGAACTGCAGGAACGAGCCCTCGCGCTCGAAGCGCGCAACCGCGACCTTGCCGATCGACAGGACTACGAGGTCGAACTCGCGACGCTCGACGAGCGTGCCCGCATCGCGCGCGAGATTCACGATAACGTCGGGCACCAGCTCACGCGCGCCTCACTGCAGGCCGAAGCCCTGCGCGTGGTCCACGCCGACGAGCCCGGCGTCGCCGCCGATTTCGCCGACGTCAAGCACACGGTTGACGAGGCGCTCCAGCTTGTGCGCACCAGCGTCCACGCGCTCAACGACAACGCCGTCGACCTTTCCGTGCAGCTCGAACGCATTGTTGAAGGCGCGCGCTCGGACGGCGGTCCGCAGATTGAGCTTGAAGTTATGGCTGAACATGCGCCCGCAAACGTCGCCAACTGCTTTGCGGCGGTCCTGCGCGAGGCGCTCTCCAACACCATGCGCCATGCTTGCGCCCAGACCGTCGCCGTACGGTGCATGGAGCATCCGTCGTTTTACCAGCTCATCGTCACCGATGATGGCACGGGCGGGGTCCAAGCAAGCGGCCGCGGCGCCGCGGAGGGCATGGGGCTCGGCTCCATGCGCGAGCGCGTCGAGGCGCTTGGCGGCACTTTCGCCGCCGGCCCGCGCGCCGGCGCCGGCGGCTGGCGTGTGTTTGCCACCGTTCCCAAACAGCAAGGAGATGAGGCCCGATGAGGCTCATTGTTGTCGACGACGACCGCTTGGTGGTCGATTCGCTCAAGATTATCCTGGGCGCCCAGCCGCAGATCGAGGTAGTGGGCACCGGCGCCAATGGCGACGACGCGGTCGCGCTCTGCGCCGAGCACGCGCCCGACATCGCGCTGCTCGACATCCAGATGCCGGGACGCGACGGCCTTTCGGCCGCGCGCGAGATCCTTGAGCGCGACCCTGCGGCGCGCGTGGTATTTCTGACGACGTTCTCGGATGACGAGTACATTGTGTCGGCGCTCAAGCTGGGCGCCCGCGGCTACCTGATTAAAACCGATGTCGCCGTCATCCCGCCAGCGTTGGCGCAGGTCATGGACGGTAAACGCGTGCTCGAGGGCAAGGCGATCGAGGACATCGATTTTGATGGGGCGGACGACGAGGCCGGCGCGACCCGCCGGCCCGCGGCCTTTGCCGGCCTGACCGACCGCGAGTTCGAAGTCGCCGAGCTCATCGCCCGCGGCCTCGACAACAAGGAGATCGCTGCCACCGCCTATATGGGCGAAGGCACCGTGCGCAACCACATCAGCTCGATCCTAGCCAAAATGGGCCTGCGCAACCGCACGCAGATCGCCATCGCCTACCTGCGAGGGTAGTTGCCCGAGGATCAACCGCTCCGGCATAGCAAAATGGCTGCCACCGATTTAATGCCATTTCAAAACTATGCCGGTTTCCGGGGCTGAGTCACGAGTCCCCAACCATGCCGATATTCGTGAAAATAAAACCGCAGGTAGACGAGCCGTCATTTTGCAGAAAACGCGGGTATGGATGGGAGTCCTGAGTTTAGCCCCGAAAACGGCATAGTTTTGTTTGAACGGTCCTGCGCGAACGCACCCACCAGCCGCGTGGGGCCAAAAATGATCCGTTTTCCTCCGTCCCCGGGGGATCATTTGGCGGCGCCAACCACGAAATCGGCCCATCTACTACGTTTGACTCGATACCCCCGACCATACCCCTGTTTTCCAGAAAACCGCAGGCGTTCTACCTGCGGTTTTGTTTTCGCGTTTTTTGGCATGGTTGGGGGTAAGGGGATAAACGTAGTAGATGGGCCGATTTCGTGGCGGCCCTTCCTCCCCTGCGCACAAAAGTGCCGCCACGGAGAAGGGAGACGTCTCCGTGGCGGCTGGGGGTGGGGGGTGGGGCTATGTTCTGGCTCCCCGCCGGCCGCCCGGGGCCTTTTGGCCCCGGGCGCTGCCAGCGTGCCTAGCGCTTACGGATACCCCAGACCAGGGCTCCGACGCCGGCCATGGCAATAACAAATGCCATGAGCAGTGCAGCGGCCTGCTGGTCACCCGTGGTGGGCAGGAAACCCTTGACCGTCTTGACGATGTTCGTCACGGTCTTGGGCATGCCGGGATCGGGCGTCGGCGTAGGGGTCTCGGGCTTCTTGTACGTGTTGTTGAACACGATACCCTCGACGCTCTTGTCGCCCTTGGTAAAGGCGACGTTCGCCTTGAGGTTGCCCTCGCCGTCGTCGACCACGTTGACGGTCGCGGTAAAGACGGACTTGTCGTAGGTCATACCGGCCTCGTCGCCCTTGACCTCGCTGATGGTGTAGACGTACGCACCAGGCTCGTCGTACTCAAACTTGTCGAAGTTGATCTTGCCGTCGGCATCGTTGGTGACGGTGGACTCGATGTCCTCGCCAACGAGCTTAAAGCTAAACTCGTCCTTCTTGAGCTCGCGTCCCTCGAGCACCTTGATGGCGCCGATGGAGACCTGCGTGGGCATGGCGTGATACTTGTTGGTAAAGCCAGCCGACTCGGTGGTTCCCTCGAGCTTGTGCGTCGCGGTCAGCGTGCCGTCGCCATTGTCGGAGACGGTGGTCACGACGGTGTAGGTCGTACCGTCATAGGTGACGCCCTTGTACAGGCCGAGCGCGTTGGGGCAAGCCTCGCGCAGCATGTATGTGTGCGTGCCGGGCGCCTCGTAGTGGATCGGGCTCAGTGTAACGTTACCGTTAACGTCGTTGGTGCCACTAGCGACAGCCACGCCGTCCTCGAGCAGCTCAAACGTGAACTCGCCAGCTGCAAGGTCGCGTCCGGTCAGACGCTTGACCGTCTTGACCTGATCGGTCACGGACGAATCGGTAGGCGTCACGCTGTAGGTGTTGGTGAACGTGAAGGCCGCACCGTCGCCGCCGTCGCGCTTGACGATCAGATGTCCAGCACCGTCATCGGTCACGGTGTAGGAAACCTTGCGCGTGGCGTTGGCGTCGTTGATCACGCCAGGGGCGCTACCGGACTCGGCCACCGTGTAGGTAAAGGTGTGCGAGCGCGGGGCGGTGGGGGCTGCGGGCTCGGACTCGTCGCTGGGCTCGTCGGCGTTGGCATCAGCGTCGGCGTCGGCCTCTTCAGCCTCTGCCTCGTCGGCCTCAGCCTCGTCAGCTTCGTCTGCCTCGGCCTTATCGGTCGCATCGTCCGTCACGCCCAGGGCGCGGTTGAGGTCCTCGAGCGTAAAGTGGATCTTGCCAAAGTCCACGTTGCCGGCCGCGTCGTTGGTTGCGGTCGTGCGCTCGGGCATCGGGGCACCCGCCTCATCGGCGGCCACGGTAAAGGTAAACTTACCCGTGATGTCGGCCGGGGTCAGGCCCTCGGCAGCCTGGAGCTTCTTGGTGCCGGCAAGCGCGGCGTCAACGGCATCGGCGCCGTAGACGTTCTCGAACAAGGGCTCGATGCCACCGTAGTCGACCGTTGCCGTCAGGGTACCGTCACCGTTATCGACGACGATAACCTTAAAGCCAAAGTACCACGTTGTAGCAGAAACGCCGTTCGGCAGCCCGTGTATAGCTTCGTAGGCCGTGTAGTTAATGGTCCAAGCAAGCTTACCGTCCTTGTCGGTACGATGGGCAAGCCCGGCAGACTCAAGATCGGCAAGCATCTTGGCGTCGTAGTGCAGCGCATCAAAGCTCACGTGCCCACCGATATTGGGCTTGAGATTTTCATAACCCACAAGCTCACCCTGATAGGCGATACCGAACCAGAACTCGCCGTCAACCATCGGGCGACCGGTCAGGGTCTTGGCGGCAACGACCTGAGCAGCGGTGCCACCAGGTGCATCGGTCGTAGCGCTATAGCTGTTGACGAACGGGACCACGGCGCTCTCGACCGCGGCCGCGCCGGTCTTGTACTCGGTCACCAGCGTGCCCTCGGAACCGCCGGAGACGGTCGTCGTGGCGGTGAGCGTGCCGGCGGTGTCGTCGGCGATGGCGATCGTCACGGTGCGGACAGCGTCGTCGTAGGTGTAACCCGGCTGGCCGTCATTCTTCTCGGCAACGGTGTATGTAAAGGTCTTGCCGGCATCAGCCTGCGTAAATTTGACCTCATGGCCCGCCAGAATGTCAATCTGGCCGACTGTTCCCTCTATCGTTGCGGGGGACTCATAGTTGTTGGCCCCGGGCAGCAGGCCAAGTGCGCTAGCCGAATCATCGTCGGCGGGCGTCACGGTAAAGGTGAACTGGCCCTCGGTCATGGGGCGTCCGTAGAGGGTCTTGCTGAGCTTGAGGCCGCCGGCCGCGGCGTAATCGAGCTCAGTGCGGTACGTGTTGGTAAAGCGTCCGTTTTCCTTCTTAGTGACGTTGGCGGTCAGGGTGCCATCGCTGTCCTCGGTCACGGTCACTTCGGCGGTTGCGACATGCGCGTCATACGTCATGCCGACCGTGCTGCCCACGTTCTCGCGAATCTCGTACTTATAGGTTCCGGCGGCAGCGTAGTGAATCTTGCCGAACTTGATGGCGACGATGCCGCCCTTCGCGTCCTTCTTGCTCACGGTTACGGTTGCGGGATCGGGCAGCGGGGTGCCCTCGGGAGCGGTGATGGTAAAGCTAAACTCGTCCCCATCCGTCCAGTCGCGGCCGTCAATGGCCTTGCTCAGGCCAAAGTCGAGCTCTGTGTCGATCGGGGTCACGCTGTAGGTGTTCTTGAAGATCGCAGCCTCGGCATTCTTCAGAACATGCTGGGCACTGAGCGTGCCGTCGCCGTTATCGGTGATGGTCGTCTCGATGGTGAATTTGGCATCACTGTATGTGACGCCCTTGCTGGTGGTTCCGCCGTTGACCTCGTGCAGTGTGTAGGTGTGCGTTCCGGCCTTGTCGTACTTCACGGCGCTCATCGTGATTTTGCCATCGGCGGCGTTGGTGCCGGTGGCGACGACCTTGGCGTCCTTGCCCTCGCCCTTGACGAGCTCGAAGGAGAACTCGCCCTCAGCCATGTCGCGCCCGGTCAGGACCTTGGTCGCGGTGATCTGGTCGGTGACGCTCGTCTCAAAAGGCGTCACGCTGTAGGTATTGGTGAACGTAAATGCCGCGTTGCCGTCCGGGTTGCGGGACACGCTCAGTTTGCCCTCGCCGTCATCGGTCACGGTGAAGGAAACCGTACGCGAAGGCTTGGCGTCGTTGGTCACGCCAGCGACCTCGCCGGACTCGGTCACGGTGTAGGTAAAGGTATGTTCGCGCTTCTCGGGCTTCTCACCCAGAGCCTTGTTAAGGTCGTCGAGCGTAAAGGTGATCTTGCCGAAGTCAACTTTGCCCTTGGCATCATTGGTCACGCTCGTGTTCGCAGGCATGGGCGCGCCCTCTTCGCCGGTCACGGTAAAGGTGAACTTGCCGGCAATATCGGCCGGGGTCAGACCTTTGGCGAACTGCAGGTTCTTGATGCCCGCAAGCGATGCCTCGGCAGCATTCGCGGTGTAGGCGTTCTTGAACTCGATACTCTTGACGTCCTCGGCGCCCTTCAGCTTGTGCGTGGCCACCAGCTGGCCCTTGTCGTTATCGCTGATGGTCGCCACGATGGTGTAGACGGTTTCGTCGTAGGTGATGCCGCCGGCATTGCCCTTGACCTCGCTCAGTGTATAGGTGTGCTCGCCGGCCTCGGTGTACTTAATGGCGCTGAACACAACGTTGCCGTTGGCGTCATTCTTGACGGTCTCGATAAGCTCAGAGTCCTCGCCCTTGATCTCGCGCAACTCAAAGCTAAACTCGCCGTCCTTGAGATCGCGGCCGGTCAGGGACTTGGCGACCTTGATCTCGTCGGTAACGCTGGACTCAACAGGATCCGCAGCGTAGACGTTCTTGAATTCGGTCACTTCGGGTTCACTCCAGGCCACCTTCACAGCGGCGCTGAGCTCACCCTTCTTGTCGGGCGTCACCGTCACGGTGATCTCCGCGACGTTACCGCTGTAGGCGATGCCGTCAATCGTGGTCCCGGCGTGCTTTTCACTGACCTTGTAGACGTACGTGCCAGGTTCGGCGTATTCGATCGTGCCGAAGCCGATGGCAGCCTTGCCCTGGTCCAGGTCAGCCTTGTGCACGATCGCAGTCGTAGCCGCAGGCATCGGGGCGCCGTTCTCGGACGTCAGGCCAAACTCAAACTTGTCCGTATCCGCCCACTCGCGGCCCTCGAGCACCTTGGTCAGGCCAAACTTCGCCTTAGTATCCACCGTTGCCGGCGTCATGTCGTACTTATAGCTGATCTTGCCGTTGTTGCCCAGGTGAACGTCAACCTCTGTGGCGTTCGACTTGGCAGACATGTTGTTCCACTTGGGGTTGAGCACGTCGGTCGCGGTGCCGGTGGGGTTACCGCCCACGCGCTCCTTGGTGGTGTGGAGCTCGTCAATAAAGGCCAGGCGCGCGGTTCCCTTGCTAAACGACAGGTTTCCGCTCGCGTCGGGCACGATGGCGCCCTCAAAGCTCGCGGCGTCTCCGCCGGTAAACTCAATAACAGCCGTACGGAGCTCGGCCTTGCCGTCTGTGCCCTTCACCTCGAACTCATCCTTGTAGTAATAGATGCCCTCGGCAGCCAGCGAACCCGTTGCGGGCGTTGTGCAGCTTTCATCCACGTAAATGGGGGTCTGCTTCTGGAAATAGTAATAGCGGTTGGAATCCGCGGGCTCAAAGTTGGCAATCGTATCGCCCAGCGCACCGTTCTTCCACTTGCTCGCGTAGAAGTTTACGGTCTTGGAGTCGTCCTTCGCGGTGGTCGTATTGCTCTTAATGTAATCCTCAAGCCCCACTACCTGCTCGGGTGTAAACAGGTTATCGAGCGCGTCTTTCTTAACGCTCGAGGTGTAGCTCACCCGAACGGGCTCAGTATTGTCGACCGTAAGCATGCCATCTTTGGTCTTAAAGTGGCGCAACGGAATCAGCGACGCAGGAATCTTAACCGTTACGATATCGCCGGTCCGGGGCTTGTTCTTTTCGGCATGCTGAACGGTGATGACTAGGTTCGCGGCAGCACCCTCAAATTTGTAGGTGTCGATGTTGCCTTCGGTCTTTATTGCCGGGTTGGTAAACGTCTCGCCGTTGTACACGACAGACGTAAAGTTGTCGACCTGCATAAAGTCGCCCAGCTCGTCAGTAAACGTAATGTAGCCAGACTTATGCTCGCCATAACCGCCGTGAACTTCGGTCGGGTAACCAGCTTGGATAATGCTTCCCGAGATCTCTTCGAAGATTTTCTCGAGCTCAGAGGCGCTGGTTGCCGACTTGTAGTAATCGGAGTTTTCTGCACGTGTGCCAAGCTCATCGCTCTTATACGAATTTGCGTCGGGATAATTGCTCGACACGGCATGCATGAACTTATTCTCTCTGCTTGTGCGCTTTTCCGTGGGGTCGTCATTGGGATTTGCACCGTCAAAGATGCCGATAGCGTAAATGTCGGTACCTTTATTCTTGAGGTTCTTGGCGCTACGGATGGCGCTATTGGCAACCTCGGCCTCGAATCCACTGGAACTCGTAGGTGAGCCATCGGTGAAGAAGACAACGATCTTTTTGGCGTCGGCGCGACCAGACGAAAATACCCCATTAGCCAGCCGTAAGCCATAGTCGGCGCGCGTGGCGCCATTAGGCCTGATGGAGTCGACCGTACTCTTAAGGTTCGTCGCGTCATTGCCCTTGCAGAGCGTCAGCTTCTTCATGGTCTGCGAGTAGTTGCACCTATACCCCCACTCCAAATACGTGTCGTTGCCGACCCAACCAGCCATATTGCCGGAAAACTTTACGATGGCAACTTGATGCTGCTTGGACTCGTCCGAAATCTTTGCATTTTCTTTGGCAATGGCATCGATAAAGCTATTGGCGGCCGTTTTCAGCGCTCTGATACGCTTGGTGGAATCTCCACTGCCCATGGGGTCATTCATCGAACCAGAAGCGTCCAGCACCAGCACGACGTCGAGTGGCTTGCCGGAAACCGTCGTATCGGACGTCGAAGAGATAGCAGACAGCGTGGTCAGAAAATCCGACTCTTCGTTTGCCGCGGTTTCCTTGACCGTCTTATCGGTCCAGATTCGACCGATGTTTTGAGTTGTCACTTCCTTGCCATCATAGCCGCCGGCCCAGAACTTCCAGTGGTTACTGGTGTCGTAGTCGACGACCTTTCCGGTCATTGTCGGTCCGTCCATACCGGTGCTGGACCTGGCGTTGGCCTCGGGCAGCATGGCAAATGCTGCAGCCGGCAACACCAGCACTACGGCCAGTATCACCGCCAAGAGACCCCTCGTGTACTTACTCATCGCGTCTCCCTTCTCGCAGGCTCAGACCTTGCATCAGCCTAAAGTTACGGAATGAGACACAATTTGGGCAGGTGACACACGTTCCAGATTCTTTTTTGAGCGTGAGACAAATGTCTCACCAAAGTTGAGACACGGCGTTTTCGCAGGAAAACGGGTGCGATTCGGAGCCATCAGGCCAAAATGACCCGTTTTCCTCCGTCCCCGGGGGATCAAGGGCTGTTACGGATATGGTGACATTTCAAAACTATGCCGGTTTACTACGATAAAAATAAGATCCCCGACCACGCGTGACTTTTTCGCAAAACCGCAAGCCGTCTACCTGCGGTTTTGATTTTGCCAAATGCGGCGCGGTTGGGGGTAGGCGATTTATCGTAGTAATCCAGCATAGTTTTGTTCGCGGCGGCACAGCCGCGCGTTTAAGCGCGGGGCCGGTGGGGCAATTTTGCCCCACCGGCCCCATCCCAGTGCTATTCCGGCTTGGTTTCTACCGTGGGAGTCTTGTCCGCTGCGACTGGAGTGCGGGCGGTGTCCATAGTCAGGCAGTGCTTGGGGCAGCTCTCGATGCACTCACCGCACACCACGCAGGCATACGGGTCAATCGACCACGTTCCGCCCTTGCGATCGACCGCAAGTGCACCCGCCGGGCAACGGCGCGCGCACATGCCGCAGCAGATGCACACGTCCATATCGTTGACGATATGCCCGCGCAGGCGCTCGGGTGCCGCGAGCTTCTCCTGCGGATAGCGCACCGTTACCGGCTGCTTGACCATAGAACCCAAGGCCGTCTTGGCAAATGTCAGCAAACTCATGCCGTGCCTACCTTTCCGTGCAGCTAATGCAGGGGTCGATGGTCAGGATAATCATGGGCACGTTGGCAATGAGCACGCCCTGCAGCGCATGCGTCAGACCCGCCAGGTTTTGCGACGTCGGCGTGCGCACGCGGAAACGGTCCAGGCTCTTGGTGCCGTTGCCGCGCACATAGTAGTACGCCTCGCCGCGCGGCTGCTCAATCACAACCTCGCCGCGCGCGCCATCGGCCGGCGTGAGCTTGGTACGCCCGCCGGTACCGTCATGCGGAATCTTGCTCACAAGCTCCTTAATAATGTCCATGGCCTGCGAAACCTCGGCACAACGCACCTGGCAGCGGGCATAGCAGTCGCCATCGGTGGCAACGATGGGCTCAAACGCAGCCAGATCCGCATAGGCGCCGTCGCCGAACATGCGCACGTCGTAATCCACGCCCGAGGCGCGACCGAACGGGCCGACCATCGACAGATCCAGCGCGTCCTTCTTGCTGATCACACCCACGCCATGCAGGCGCTCGCCGCAGCTGTCGTCGTCCAAAAACGTATGCACCAGGGCCTCGTAATCGGGGCGCATGGCATCGAGCGTCTGGACAATACCCGTCAGCTCGGAGTCCTCGATATCGTGCTTAAGGCCGCCGATCTCGTTAATCGACAGAATCACGCGCCCGCCGCACGTGCTCTCAAAGATCTTGAGAATCTGCTCGCGCAGGGTCCACGAACGATAGAACAGCGCCTCAAAGCCAAAGGCGTCGGCAAGCAGGCCCAGCCACAGCAAATGCGAGTGAATGCGCGAAAGCTCGTGCAAAATGGTGCGGATATACTGCACACGGCCAGGCACCTCGATGTCGAGCATGCGCTCACAGGCGCTGGCATAACCATAGCTATGGCCCACAGCGCAGATGCCGCAGATGCGCTCGGCGATATAGCCAAACTGGTGCATATCGCGCTTTTCGGTGAGCTTCTCGAGTCCGCGGTGCACAAAGCCGATCTGCGGAATTGCCTCGATGACACGGTCGTCCTCGATCACCAGGTCCAGATGAAGCGGCTCGGGCAGCACCGGGTGCTGTGGGCCAAACGGAATTACGGAGCGATGTGCCATGGGCCTTATGCCTCCTTTTTCTGCTTATCGCGGGCGGCCTTGGCGGCAAGCGCCGCGCGGACCTTGGCCGCTTTCTCGGGATCCATGGCGGCGAGCTTTGCCTCCATCTCGGCAGCCTTGAGCGCGACCTTCGTAGCGGCTTCATCGTGCTGAGCATCGGAGCCGGCAGCCGCAGCGGGCTGAGCAGCGGCGCCCGCAGCGTCGCCGGCGCTCACAGCACCCTCCCCTGCAGCAGCCGCAGCGGCGGCGGCCTTCTCGGCGGCAGCCTTGCGCGCCTTAGCCTCGGCAGCCGCGCGGACCTTCATGGCCTTCTCGCGCGCGGCCTTCACCTCGGGCGTGATAACGCTCATGGGCTCAGCAGTCGAGACCTGGTAGAAAAAGCCCTTAAAGTCGATCTGCATATCTGTGATGGCAAGACCAAACAGGTCGTGGGCCTCATTTTCAAACGGGAATACCGCGGGGTAATACGAGCTGATGGACGGAATCTCCTGGTACTGGTCGATGCCCTCAACCACCAGGTTCTCGATCGCATAGCTGCCGTCCTGCGCAATATGTTCCCGAGCAGCTCGAACGTTGATAAACGTATAGACCAAGCGATACGTGCCGTCGTCGACGTTGCGCTCGGCGTGCATTTGCACAAAGCGCGCGCCAACGCCCTTGAGCGCCTGGACATGCGACAGGAGCTCGTCGATCCCAACGGTGGTATAGATAGCCTTTTGCATTACTCGGCCTCCTTTGCAGCGACGGACGCGGCGGGCGTCCCAGCGGTCGCGTCGCCGGCCCCCGCAGCGGCCACAAACCCGTCCTCGCCCAGCTCGACGCCACCGTCCCAGGTGGCGGCACCGCCTACGGTGAGCGGATCGCCACCGGCGTGCATCACGGCCTCCTTCTGGTCCAGGATGCCGCACGCCTCCACGATGGCATCGATCACGGTCTCGGGGCGAATGGCGCATCCGGGCGCGTACACGTCCACAGGAATCGCGCGGTCCACGCCGCCAATCACGTTGTAGGCATCGCGAAACACGCCGCCCGAGCACGCGCAGATGCCGCAGGCCACCACGCACTTGGGCTCGAGCATCTGGTTGTAAATTTGGCGCACGACGGGCAGGTTCTGGGCATTGACCGAACCCGTCACCAAAAAGATGTCCGCATGCTTGGGGTTGCCGGTGTTGACCACGCCAAAGCGCTCCGCATCGAACAGTGGGGTAAGCGAGGCCAGCACCTCGATATCGCATCCGTTGCAGCTCGAGCCGTCGTAATGAATAACCCACGGCGAGCGCGACATTTTATGATCCATGGATGCCGCCTCCTAAATAAACACGTCGACGAGGATGGGCATAAGGTTGAGCAGGCCAAACACCAGCGCCACGCCCCAGCCGAGCTTAAAGCAGCTGCGCCAGGTGCTGCGGGCAAAGGTGTTGTCGATCAGGACCTCGACAAAGTACGTCGCGGCCATCACGACCAGGGCAACCACCCAGCTCACCGGGTTGTCCCAGACAAAGAACATGCCCACCCACATCAAAAACAGCACGGTCTCGCACCAGTGCATAAGGGTCATCTTGGCCAGCGTGCCGCCGCTCATCTCGGTGGCGACGCCCTGGACAATCTCCTGATGCGCGTGATGCGAGTACGAAAGGTCAAACGGCGACTTGCGCAGCTTGATGGCGAGCACCGCGAGCAGCGCAAGGAAAATGGGCGCGCTGTACACGATGATGGGGGCCGACTGCCCCGTCACGGCAATGGAATCAAAGCTGTCGGTGGCAAGATACAGGCCCACACTCATCAGCAAAACGGCGGGCTCGTAACTCATAACCTGCAGCAGCTCGCGGTCGGCACCGACCTGGGCAAACGGGCCTTGCGTCGAGGCGGACGCCAACACCACAAAGATCGCGGCGAGCGTCACCATAAAAGCGCACAACAGCGTGTTGGAACCCGACACAAAGATGCCGCCGCCCACCACGGTAAAGATGAGCGCGCACGCCATGTAGGTATCGTCCATGGTGTTTACGCTGGCGGGGGCCTTGCGCAGGAGCTTGGCCACATCGTAGAACGGTTGCAGCAGACGCGGTCCCACGCGGCCCTGCATGCGGGCGGACAGCTTACGGTCGATGCCGTCGATCAGGCCACCAACCAAAGGCGCCAGCAGGGCAAACACCACGGTGCCAATAAATATGCCCACGACGCCCGAACCTTCAAAATACTTGCCGCGCAGCACCGAGGGCGCGCTCATGGCGAGCCTCTCGGGCCCAATCCACGCGCAGCACAGCAGCGCAAACAGGATGATGGCACAGCAAACAACACTACCCGCGGGGCCAATACGCTTCTCGCCAAGGGCGTCCTCCGAGTACCAATTGCGCTTTTCGGCCTTCACCTCGCGTCCCATCGAGCCGCGGAAATGGCGATATTTGTCGGTTCCCACGCCCGAAAGATATACGTTTACGTGCGGTTTGTTGCTCACGCGGAATGAAGTCAGCAGCACCACGGCGATAAACGCCACGATAACCACCATCAGATACATGGAGTCCTTGCCAATAACGTACGGCACGCGGCCAAACACCATGGCCAAGTAAGGCGACACCAGGCCGCTCGAGATGAGTGGGAACGCCACGCAGCACAGAATCAGCAGCGCGGCGATGGTGTTGAGGGCCATCCATTCGGTCTTATGGACATTGACCTCAACGTTTTGAGCCGTGGGGTCGACGCCCGAAAGCTTGGCAAGCCACTTGCCCCAGAAGAAGAACGTCGCGGCCGAGCCAAAGGCAAGCACCATGATCATGAGCACGTTGCCGGTCTGCGCGAACGCCACCAGGGCGCCCCACTTGGACACGAGCATGCCAAACGGCGCCACAAACATGCCCATGATGCCCAGCATCATCAGGCGCGTCAGGTGCGGCATGCGGCTGAACAGACCGTCCATGTCCTCGATATTTCGGCTGCCGATATGATGCTCGGCGGTGCCCGCGCACAGGAACAGCAGCGACTTGGCCACCGTGTGGAACAGGATCAGAAAGATAGCGGCCCATACGGCCTCGGGCGCGCCGACGCCCAGGCAGGCGCTGATAAGGCCCAAGTTGGAAATGGTGGAGTACGCGAGCACGCGTTTGGCGTTGCTCTGCGAGATGGCCATGAGGGCAGCGAGCAAAAACGTGATGGCACCCACACTCGTGACCATAAAGCCCGTCACGGGATAGATGGCATAGAGCGGGCTCAGCTTGACCATCAAGAACACGCCGGCCTTGACCATGGTTGACGAGTGCAGCAGGGCGCTCGTGGGAGTGGGGGCAACCATAGCACCGAGCAGCCAGGTGTGGAACGGCATCTGCGCGGCCTTGGTAAGGGCGGCGAGCGATAGCAGGACGACCGGCATCACCAGGAGCGCGGACTGCGCGGTGCCGGCGCCGGCAAGATCGATCATGCCCGAGATGGTCAGCGGCATGCCGTTAAGGTGCAAGAACATAAGGCCCGCCAAAAACGCGATGCCGCCCAGCATGTTGAGGATGATCTGGGTAAAGGCGTTTTTGATGGCCTCGGGCGTGCGCGTGTAGCCAATCATGAGGAACGAGCACACGGTGGTGATTTCCCAGCCGCAGAACAGCCACTCAAGGTTGTCGCTCGTCACGATGACGAACATGGCCGAGAGGAACAGGAACATAAGCGCCAGGAACTGCGGGCGACGGTCGGGAGCGGTCTGCCCGCGCAGCGCGGCCTCGTGCTCGTCATGGGCCTGGAAGTCCTTCATGTAGCCCAGGGCATACACGCAGATTAGGCTGCCGACAATGCCGACGGCGAGAACCATGATCACGCTCATGTAATCCAGGTAGAGCGGCGTGGCGGTGACGACCTCGACCGCAGGCGACGCCATGGCCGCAAAGGCGAACGAGCCCACCAGTTGGACTATGCCGAGCACCGTGGTGAGCGTGCTCTTATATTTACGCGCGTTATACAGGATGACGGCGCACAGGATGACATCGATGGCGGAGCTGATGATCGAGAGCACATGCGAGGCGCCCGGTGCCGCCTCGAAGCTCTGCGGGCCCGCGCAAAAAAACATGACGGCGACTACAGCTGTCACCGCCATAATAATGCCGGAGCCTATGAGCCCCACCGCATCGCGGGCGCGGTCACCGCGCGCGAGCAGCATGCCCAGCGCCGGTACCAGCGGAAACAGGGTAAGGAAATACAGTAGTGTCATACCATCACTCCCCCATGCAAAAACGCTGCAATTGTTTAACGTTATAGCTCAATTGATGAGCAGCGGCGGCAGGTTTTCGGTCAACTGGGGAGTTTTAAGCGTACGGGGTAAGGGCACGTCCGCTTTGGAGCAGAGAGGCGACGCTCCCCCTATCGCAGCGACGGGCGCACGGGCCATTGCGCGCGGCTTATTAACCACTTTGGAGGATGTTCCAGTAGGCTCACGACGGTCCAAAAAGTTGGTGCGGCAAGAAAAATGCGCCCCCTGTGGGCGCACCATCCCGTTCGCTATTCCGCCTTTTTAACGCGCGGCTTGCGACCCCGCGGCTTATCGACCAGTGCGGACTCACCGCCCTCGCGATACTGGCGGCACCAGGCCTTGACCGAAGACTCGCTGGGAATCTTGTGCTTGATCATAGCCTCGCGAACCGTAAGGCCGTTTTCCAAGCGGTCCTTAACCACGGCGAGTTTAACCTCGTACGAATAGGTGTGGTGGCGAGTGCCCGCGTTGAGCACGGCGTCGGCACCGCCCACGGCATACGCGCGGGCCCACTGACGAGCCGTGGCCTGGGGAATGCCGAGCTCCGCGGCGAGGGCGCGATGACCGACCCCCTCTTTGAGGACCTCGACGGCGCGCTGCCTAACCTCGGGCGCATGCGTGCGAGTCCTAGTTGCTTCTGACATACCTGCCACTTCTTAGTCTTAACCGTTAATCTGCTTTCTTACGTGCATGTTAGATAGTAGCATTTTGCTGTTCGCGCGTAACAGTTAATTAAAATAGATGCGGCGTTATCTGGGCATTTGGCACCAATTTACGACATTTCTTTATCGATTATTTACGCTGGTAACTAGCTCGCAGCTAATCGTCATTCGCTTGCTAACAAAAATGGCATCTCTTTATGTCCTTTGGTATAGAAGACATAATTATTAACCCCTCCCCCAATAATTTTGAGCGTTCTACAAAGCAGTAGACGGCCTCACTCCCCATGATTACCGCACGTTGCCATCCATCGGAGCAAAACAAAAGGGCGGGACCTGCTGCGCTTGCAGGCCCCGCCCTGGTTGACACCCGATGGGACGCAGTCGGGCGAGGCGGATCCGTGCTACCGCCCCGCCTGGCCGCGAAGTTAACTACAGCTCGTTGGCCGCGTGATACGCCGTGCGGATGGCGCTCGCAATGTCGGCGGTGCGCTCGCCCGAGCAGTCGCCCACGCAAGTCACGGGCACCGTCACGCCGTCCAGGTCAAACGCGTTGGCCTTGGAGCCCACGGCCATCACCACGTAATCGCAGGCGATCTTCACTGGCTCCTCGGCGCCGTCCTCGGTGGTGCGAATGGCCTCCACGCCCTCGTCGGTAATGGCGGTCAGGCGGGTCTTCACGTGCTGCTCCACGTTGTGCTCTGCGAAGTCGCTCATGATCAGCGGCAGAATGGTCTCGGACTCGCCCGCGGCAATCTTGTCGAGCATCTCCACGATCGCCACCTCGCAGCCGTGCTGCAGCAAGTACTCGGCAGTCTCGGTGCCCACCAGGCCACCGCCAATGACGGCGACGCGTCCCGTAAGCTCCACCTTGCCGGCCAGCACGTCCCAGCTCGAGACGACCTTCTCCGAGTCGGCACCGGGAACGGGGATGACCACGTCGTGCGCGCCCACGGCAACAATCGCGGCGTCGGCGGCGTTGAGGTCCGCAGGGCTAGCGGCATGGTTGAGCTCGACCTTCACGCCCAGGCCGGGCAGAATCTTCTCGTAATACTCGACCGAGCGCATGATCTCGTCCTTGCGCGGAGGCGCGGCCGCCAGCACAATCTGGCCGCCCAGATGATCGCCCGCCTCGTAGACGGTCACGTCGTAGCCGCGCTTGGCCGCCACGCGCGCGGCCTCCAGGCCGGCAATACCGCCGCCCACCACGGCAATCTTCTTGTCGCCCTCACCCGGCTTAATGGCGATGGTCGCCTCGTCGCCGTTCTCGGCATTGAGCACGCACGAGATGTACTGGCGGTTTTGGATCGCATCGACGCAACCCTTGTTGCAGTTGAGGCACTCGCGGATGGGCTCACCCGTGGCGGCCTTGAGCGCAATGTCGGGGTCGCACATGAGCGAGCGGCCGTACGCGACGATGTCGGCCGAACCGTCTTCCAGGATCTTCTCGCCCGCCTCGACCGAGACAACGCGGCCCACGGTTGCCACCGGCA
Organism: Collinsella sp. AF29-7AC; assembly: GCF_003475665.1. NCBI lineage: Bacteria > Bacillati > Actinomycetota > Coriobacteriia > Coriobacteriales > Coriobacteriaceae > Collinsella > Collinsella sp. AF29-7AC. The sequence goes on along the minus strand of NZ_QRQX01000013.1, from coordinate 54,231 downwards.
CGGAGACCAGGGCCTTGACGCGCTCGGCCACGGGCAGCGTCCAGTTGTAGGGCATGGCGCCCATGGGCGGAATGGTGTCGCCCATGTTGCCGGTGTGGTTTGCCTGCGCCACCTGAATCATGTCGATGCCGGCGCCCTCGAGCAGCTTGGCGAACTCGCAGGCCTCATCGGGCAGCAGACCGCCCTTGCCGCGCGGCGTGCCGTCGGGGTTCTCCATAATCACGGGGAGCTTGTACTCCACCATCAGCTGCGGCGCGGCTTCCTTAATGGCGGCGACGACCTCGAGCGCGTAGCGAACGCGGTTCTCGAACGAGCCACCGTACTCGTCGGTGCGCTTGTTGAGGATGGCCGAGCACAGCGAACCCACCAGGCGGTCGCCGTGGACCTCGATGGCATCGATCCCGGCCTGCTGTGCGCGGGCGGCCGAGGTGGCGATAGCCTCCTTGATCTGGGTGAGTTGCTCCACTGTGGCCTCGTTCACAAAGTGCCGCATGTCGTGGTGCAGTTTGGCGTAGGCCTGCTTGCGGATCTCGTTGGACTCGGCCATCTTGGCGGCGAAGGTCTCCTCGTCGCCGGCGGCCTTGGCCTCCTGCGCGGCCTTGGCGGCGGCCATGGAACCCATGACCATGCGGCCGACGCCGGGCACGTCGTACTCGGGGTGGAACAGCTGCAGCGCGACCTTGGCGCCGTGCTTGTGGACGGCGTCGGCCAGTGCCTTAAACGTGGGGATCTGGGCGTCGGTCGCCAGCTTGGGCGTGGGGCTCGCGGTCATAACGGGAGCGACGTCGCCGATGACGATGTAGCTCACGCCGCCACGGGCCAGGCGCTCGTAAAAAGCCAGGCTGCGCTCGCCAATGGAACCGTCGCGCTCCTCGTAGCCGGTGGTAAGCGGCGGGAACATAATGCGGTTTTTGAGCTCAAGGGGGCCAACCGTAATGGGCTGAAGCAGCTTAGACGCAGGTGTGGTCATGGACATTCCTCTCTTGTAGGCGCGGCGGCGATGTTGCCGCGTAGTTGTTTAGAGGATATGGCATGGGGGCACAGCGGCACAACGAAAATCGGCGAATATCAGGTGGCGGCAGGTGGATGGAACGGGGCTGGCTGCCGGTTTGTCTCAATCTGTAACAGTTACTCAGCAAAACCGGGTCTCACTGTTACAGATCGAGACAAACCAATCTAGCCTGCCGAAAGATCTAGATCTGTAACAGTTACTCAGCAAAAACCGTCCCTCGTGTTACAGATTTAGACAAACGAAGACCGTCCTGCCGAAACATCTCAATCTGTAACAACTACAGACCAAAACCGGACCCACCTGTTACAGATCGAGACAAACCCCAATAACAACGACACCGTCCCCGTTCGAGGAAACGACCGCCACGCTCACCTTTTTAAACAACCTAATACTGCACAGCCTGCGATAATAATTTGGTCACGCGTCGACTACGGCGAAGACGCGGCAGAAGGGACGCCCATGCAACCGAGCACCACCGATACGTCCACAGCAAAGCAAGCGCTGCTCGAGGCGCTCTTGAGCGACGCGGGGCTCAAAAACCTCACGCAAACAGCCTCTACCGTTATGGGCAACCCGGTGCTCGTCGTCGATCCCGTCTACCGCTACGCCGCCCGTGGCGGCTTTGAGCTCGACGATGCCGACGACTCCCCCTTTGCAGCCATCACCCGCGCCGAGCTCTCCGAAGGCGACATGCTGCAGGACGAAGCCGTACGTTACATCATCAAATGCGGCTTAGACGAGGAGATTGCCCGCTCGACAGGCCCGCTTACACGCTATAACGACATGTTCCGCCTCAACACCATGACCGATGCGATCAAGGTGCACGGCACGTGTCTGGGCCGGGCGATGATGATCGAACGCAATCACGCCTTTGGCGATAGCGATCGCGAGGTCTTTGAGTTCTTTGTCCGACTGCTCGCGCAAGAACTGCAGAAAGGCGGCTTTCTTTCGTTGGGCGGCCCGCAACAGGGGCCATATTTTCTCTCGCGCCTCCTGGACGACGAAATCCCCAACCCCATCACCTGCACACGCAAAATGCAGCTCGTCGGCTTTGCGCCGCTTCCCGCCCTCTACGTTGTATGCCTGCTCAAAAAAGATTCCCAGCTCGAGGCGCGCGAGGCGGAGAGCATCCGAGGACAATTGCAGCCGCTACTGCACCATAGCCTTATCACCATGTACGAAGGTGAGCTCGTGGCGCTGGTAAGCCGTCCGCCCTCCACGCAGCTACCCGCCAACGATGAGGCGATCCTTGCCCGCGTTGCTGCCACGAACAATTTGTTCATTGGCATCAGCAACGAGTTTTCCCAGGCAACCGATGTGCGTTCGCACCTCAATCAGGCACGCGCCGCCATTCGATACGGCTCGACCTTTACCAAAATCCTCGAAGACACCCATGTGTATCGCTATTGCGAATACACCTACATGGAAATGCTCGACATCTGCAACGACCACATCAACCTTATAAACTACTGCCATCCGGCAATCTGGGCACTTTGGAAACACGACCAGTCGCACGATTCCGAGTTGGTCGAGACGCTCTTTGCCTTTATGCAGCACAGCTGTAACACGGCGCGCACCGCCGCGATCTTGTCGCTTCACAAAAACACGCTGCTCTATCGCATTAACCGCATAAAGGAAATCACCGGTAACGACTTGGCATCGGGAGAGGACCTCTTTTTGTTCCACCTCTCGATTCGCACCCTAATCTACCTTGGCTTTCTTGAGCCGAGGATTAAGCCCCGCACCAGCGCCGACCTGCACTGCCGCAAGTAGGCCGGGCGGGGCTTGGGCAAAACTAGTCGCGCTTAATCTCCAGCGTGGGGAACGTCATCTTGGCGTACTTATCCACCAGCGGCTTGACCTCGTCCATGTGGGCAAAGAACTCGTCGCGGGTCTTGTTGATCTCGTTGAGGTGCTCGGCGCGCGCATGGTCGTCATTGCGGTCGCGGATCAGACCGTTCTCGGCAATCTTGAGCTTGGGACGCCCGGTGCGCTCGTCGGTCACGATATCGCCGCCTGCGCCACAGACCGCACACTCCCACGGAAACTCGACACCGTCCCAATGCTTGTCGCCGGGGTACACCAGGGAGCTGTGGCAGTTGGGACACACGCCGTCATCCGGATCGCCCAGCCAGCAGCGCTCGTCAACAGGCGTGCGAATGGCCTTGACGATGTTCTCGCCCATCTTGTGGGCGCGGGCGATCTGTCCGCCCCACTCCACGTCGTCTCCCCACACAAAGGCATTGCCCGGGCGGCCGTCGCGCTGCGCCATATAGCGATCGACGACAGTCATCGACATGGTAAACATAGTCGCCTGCAGGCTCTCCAGTGCCAGGGACTGCCAATCGTGCATGGAGCCGCCGACGGAGATGAGGCCGGCAACGGTATGCGGATTCTCCTTTACGGCACCGATGGCAAGCAAGAACGAAAGCTCGTATGCCAAGAAGCGCTGGGCAAAGCGGGTGTACACCGAGCTGGGCGTAAGGTCGTAGGTCGGAACCGAGAAGATCACGCCCTGGCAGGTCTGCAGTTCGCGAATAATCGCATCTACATCGTCTTTGTTTTTAAGAACGCAGCCGTGATATTCCTTTTGCAGGCCGGCGCCCATCTTTCCCATCTGCATGGTGCAGCCCTCGCAACCGGTGCAGGGCAAGATGTTATAGTCGAACAAATTGATCAGCTCGACCTCGCCGCCAGCCTCGCGCACCGCGCAAAGGGCCTCTTTGGCCAAAGCCTCGCCGTTGCCACCGTGCCTGCCGGCACAAATCGCCATCATTTTAAACGACATGGTCGCTCCTCTCCAGAGCATTTTGGACACGGATTCTGCCCGTGTGTACTTCGCAAAAAGCGTACGGCAGACGCAAAACATGCGCACCGTCCAGGCAACCAAGGCCCGCTCGGTATTTGCGGAATACCTCGTGCAGATAAACAAAGGCCCCTCCCGCATGCCTACAAGGGACAAAACGAAAGGGGTCGGCGCTCTTATTTGCGCTTAAAGGGAATGGGTTTGGGCGGGCACTTGGGCTTGACGGCCCCAGCCGTGACGATCGCGCCGTTGTCGCAAATGTCCAGGCAGGCACCGCATTGGCTGCAGGCCTTTTGGTCGATCACATGGATAAAGCGCGGCCTTCCCAAGATCGCGTCCTCCTCGCAAACGTCCGAATCGACGCACTTGTTGCAGGCCTGGCATTTAGAGGCCAAGATATGGAAGGTCAAGAATGCCTGGCATTCCCCGGCAGCACAGACCTTCTTGGTGGTGTGCTGCATGATCTCGCCCTCGAACAGGTCGAGGAACGACTGCACCGTGCGCGCCAGCACGCGGCCTTGCTCGCACAGACACTGCGCCTGCATCACGGGGCAAAGGTCGCGAAGGAGCGCCAAGTCGCCCGGCTTGCCCTTCTTGCGGCAGGTATCGGCAAGAATCGTTGCAATCTGATGCGAGCCCTCGTAGCCAAAGACACAGCGTCCGCAGCTCTCGTGACGATAGAGCGTGCAAATGTCCAAAAGCGCCTTTGCCATGCAGTTTTTGGCGGTGTAGACGCGCACGTAGTCGCTGCATAGCTCAATCTTTGAGGTGTCATCGGGCCTCAGCAGCAGACCGCTGGGATAGCCAATCCCCACCGCTTTAGCGTCGTCGGCGCCCGCCGCGGCAACCAGGGATTCCGCACTCACGACACGGTCGACCTCAACGGGCTCCTCGGCCCCGTCAATCCACACCCAGCGCTTGCCTTCGGCGGCAAGTAACTCTGATCCGCTCAGGCAGCGGTCGGCGCCATCGCCCTCGCAGCAAGATGGGAGAGGCTTTTCGCCGTCGAGCATCTTGGCCGCGGCCGAACCGTTGGCATAGACAAAGCCCAGGCTCGGGTCGCACTCGATCACGCGGCAGGACTCGCCCAACGCATCCGCGAGTGCGGCAGAGACCTCATCGCCTGCCGGCACCAAAACCGCCTGGGCACCGGCCCCTGCAATTTTTTCCGCAGCGGCCGCCACGTCCTTCTTAAGGAGCCAGAGCGCGACGGGGGCCTGCTTATGCGCAGGCATAAAGTTGATGATCGTCATGGGTTATCGCTCCTTTCCTAGTATTCGTTCCACAGGCGCGGCGTACTGATCGTTAGGCGCAAATCGCACTGCAAGCAGCGGCTCGCCTCGCACGTAGCCTCATGGTCGGTATAGGGGCACTCAAACGTATCGAAGTTATCCTTACGCGTCTGGGCATCGACAAACTCGGGTTGCACGGCATCGTCGTAGAAGCCCTCGGGGACACGCCCAATCCACTGCTCGGGAGCATCATGCTCGGTCAGCTCCTCGTCGATGTTGCCATCGCCACCCAAAGCGCGGTCGATGGCCGAGGCGCACGTGCGACCTGCGGCGATTGCCGCGATCACCGATTTGGTACCCGTCACGCAGTCGCCCGCCGACCAGATGCCTTCAACGCTCGTCTTGCCTTCGGTATCGACCACGATATACGGGCCGTGCGTAAGCTCAAGGCCCATCTGGGCCGTGCCCTCGGGCTTTTGACCCACGGCAAAGATCGCGCAGTCGGCATCGATGGTCTTCTCGCCGCCGTCGAGCAGTTCGGTGACGGCGCGGTGGTTCTCGTCAAAGTAGAACCGCTCGATCTTGTGGATCGTCATGGAACCGACCTTGCCCGAACCGTCCTCGGTCTCGTTAATGCTGGTAAAGGCATAGGCATCGTGCAGGACCACGCCTTCCTCGGCGGCCTCGGCACGCTCCTCGGGCGTCGAGGTCATCGCGTCTTGGGCCTCAAGGCAGGCGACATCGACCGAGGCGGCACCCAGACGCACGGCAGTGCGGGCGCAGTCGTACGCCACGTTGCCGCCGCCAAGCACCACGACGCGCTTGCCCGTCAGGTCCGGGGCGCTGCCCATACGGGCGGCCTTCAGAAAATCGGTGTTACGCAGCACGCCTTCGAGGTCGTGGCCGGGCATGGGAAGCACCGTTCCGTCATGCGTGCCCACCGCAACCAGCACGGCATCGAAGCCCTGGTCAAGAAGAGCCTTGGGATCGGCGATTCGCTCGCCACAGCGCAGCTCAATGCGCGGCTCGGCGTCATCACCCTGGGCGATTTCCAAAATCGTCGCGACCTCGGCGTCGACCGTGGCATCGGGCAGGCGATACGCCGGAATGCCGTAGCGCATCTGGCCGCCGACCTTCTCGTTGGCCTCGAACACCACGACCTTGTGGCCCTTCTCGGCGCAATAGAGTGCGGCGGTCAAACCGGCGGGACCGGCACCCACAACGGCGACGCTCTTGCCGCTCAACGGCTCATGGCGCACATTGGCCTTCCAGTCGCCCGTATCGCGCACGGCCGCCGCGCGCTTAAGGCGGCAGACCGAAACCGGCGTGCCGTTGAGCTCGTTGCGCTTGCAGGCATCCTGGCAGCTATGGACGCAAATGTCGCCCAAGCTCTCGGGGAACGGGACCTTCTCGCGCACCACCGCGGCGGCTCGGGTGTACTCGCCGTTGCGGATGTGACGCAGGTAGCGCGGGATATCCACGTGGGCGGGGCAGCCCGAGCGACAGGGGACCACGTTATCGGCATAGGACTTGTTCTCGTCAAACATATTGAGCGTGTCGACGATCGAGCCCGTGGGACACACTTCGATACAAGCACCGCAAAAACGGCATCCGGCCTCTTGCAGACTCACGCTGCCGTCCGTACCAATGCGAATGCCGTCCTCGGTGCGCTGGTAGTCCAAGACGCCGGCGCCGCGCAGCTCGCGGCACGCGCGCACGCAGCGACCGCACCGAATGCAGCGGGTGAACATATGGATGATCAGCGGGTTCGATTCGTCCGTGGCGACCGGACGGCTCTTGGTGCGCCAGCGCGCAGGCGAAACTCCCATGTACTGATACATAGACTGCAGCTCGCACTTGCCGTACTTGGGGCAGCCGGTGCAATCGGCGGGATGCGTGGCCAAGATCAGCTCCATTGCCAGCTTACGCACGCGCTCGGCCTGTTCGCCTGTCGTGTTGACGACCATTCCCTCGGCAACCTGCGTCTTGCAGGCACACACCGGTTCGTCTTGGCCTTCGATTTCGACCATGCACAGACGACACCCGCCAACGGCCTCAAGATCGGGATGTTTGCACAGATGCGGAATGTAGATGCCGGCATCGAGCGCGGCCTCCAGGACATTTTGCCCTTCGCGTGCCTCGACCTCGGCTCCATTAATCGTTAGCTTCATTCGTTCCCCTCAAAACGTCGCTCTTGTCCAGAAAGGCGCCCGGGACCAAAGCGATCCCGAGCGCCTCGCGTGTAGGGCAAATCCTCGCCCGCACCCAATGTGTGGGTGCCTGCAGGCGCGAATAGCTACGGTGTTACGACCACTCCTCGTCGCCGGCGTCCTCAAAGAGGGCTGCGGCGGCGTTTTCACCGGCGATGCGACCCGAGTTAAGGCAGAAGCCCATGGTGTTACCCGGAATGCAGTAGTTATAGGAGTCGCCATAGATGGTGCAGGCATCGGTGCCAACGCAGTACAGGCCAGGGATGACCTCATAGTCATCGGTCATGACCTCCATCTTGTGGTTGATGAGCACGCCGCCCAGAGTGCCGTAGGCGCCACAGTACTGCTTGCAGCAATAGAAGGGGCCCTTCTCGAGCGGCTTCATAAACTCGCGCTCTTTCTCAAAGATGTCGTCCCAGCCGTTGTCGCACATCTCGTTGTACTCGTCGACGTTAGTGAGCAGACCCTCCACGTCGATACCCGCCTTCTCGGCAAGCTCCTCCAGCGTATCGGCCTGGCAGATCGCCGGATAGCCGGCCTCCAGGTCGCGGTTCCACTGCTCCTCAAAGCCGTCGTACAGGTCGTGCGGATGAACGTGGCTGACGATATCCGGACCATCCTTCTTCCAGTGCTTGAGCATACGGGAATCAAAGATGGCATAGGCGACCTTGCCGGGAAGATGGTTGATGGCGTTGCCGACAAAGGTGGTGTTGAAGATCTCGTCCTCCGGCATAAAGCGCTCGCCCAGACGGTTGCACCAGTAGCACGGCTGACGGAATGCGCCCTCGACATAGAAGTGGTTCATGTTGTCGGGGATCTGGTACATGAGCTCCATGGTCACCGGGGTGTGGCCGCCGCCGACCTCGTGGCACATGTTGATGCCGTCGCCGTCCATGCCCGGAATGGCAAACGAGAACAGGTCGGTACCCCATTCAAAGTCGAGCTTCTCCTTGATGAGCTTGGCGTTGTGGCCAAAACCGCCCGTGGCGACAATCGCGGACTTGCACGAGATCTGGTACTCCTCGCCGTCCTTGTCCTTGGCGGTCACGCCGCAGATGGCGCCGTCCTCGCCCTTGATAAGACCGGTGCCCGGGCACTCGAACATAAACTCGACGCCCAGGTCCTGGGCACGCTCGGTCATGCGCTTGGTCATCGTGGTCGCCGCGCGAGGACCGGGCTCCGAGCCGTCCTCGGGCTGCACGACATGCCAGGTGTACTCGCCGTCGGAGTAGGCGCGCGTGCGCTCGCGGGCACGGAACGCCGGACGCACGGAGTTAAACTCCACGCCCATGTCCTGCAGCCATGCGATGGTATCGCCCGACTTAAAGTAGTAGTCGCGCACCAGGCGGGCATCGACTTGGTAATGAGTGTAGAACATATGGCGACGAAAGAGCTCGCCAGGCGTGATCTCGATCATCGAGGCCTTCTGAAGCGGAGAGCCAGCGGCGGCAGGCCCCATGCCCATGTTGGCGGCGCCACCGGTAATGGGGGCCTTCTCTAGGGCAATGACGCGAGCGCCTGCCTCGGCTGCAGCGACCGCCGCGGCAAGGCCACTCAGACCCGCGGCAACGACAACGACGTCGGTCTCTAACTGTTTCATGCGAATCCTCCTTTATAGGGCTCTTGGACGAACCCGGACTTCATGCGAATTGCATGCGTATCGACAGCCATACTTTCGCTCGAAAACAGACTCAAAGCCATGTGCAGGCGCACCGATGTTTGCCCATAGCGACCATGGGCTTTGTGCAGATGAACCATGCGTTTGGGCAACGCTTTCGAGCGCATGGCCCTGGCGCCACACGTACAGGGGGGGGGCGGTGTGCTTCACGGCGTCCGCCCCTGATAATCGAGTTTTCTTATTTATGGTTCCGCCGTGCCTCGAGCACATCGAGCGGCGTAAGCGCCTGAATAGCGCGCTCTTTTCCAAAGATTGCCGAGCACACGAGCGTTCCCGACATAACCAGGCAAACCGCGAGCGCGATTCCAAAGGCCCAGAATGCGAAGAGGTGGCCAAAGTTGATCGGCTGCTGCAGCATAAACGTGAAGAACGACGTGGCAAGACCCATAAAGACGCAGGGCACATTGGAGCAGATCGAGACAAACGGGACCGCTCTGTCGGATAATCTCAATCTGTAACAGCTACAGGCCAAAAACGACCCTAGATGTTACAGATCGAGACATTCCTCTCGACCCATCCCTAACAATCTAGATCTGTAACATCTGGACCCACTTTTGACCCCTACCTGTTACAGATTGAGACAAACCAATCTAGCCTGCCGAAAGATCTAGATCTGTAACAGTTACTCAGCAAAAACCGTCCCTCGTGTTACAGATTTAGACAAACGAAGACCGTCCTGCCGAAACATCTCAATCTGTAACACCTAGCCGTCCAAATCGGGTCTAGATGTTACAGATCGAGATGTTGTTTGAGAGGCCGAGAATTGGACCGAAAACACGGTCCCGGAATAACAAAAAAGCTCGCCGGCTAGGCCGACGAGCTGCAAGTTCTTGGTCGCGGGGGCAGGATTTGAACCTACGACCTCCGGGTTATGAGCCCGGCGAGCTACCAGACTGCTCCACCCCGCAATGTCTGGGCGCCTCATGTGCGCAAGAAAGAATATTACGCGAGACTTCGGTAAACGGCGAGGAAAATCTCGTAGAGCATAATTCCTTCATATCTTGAACACCCCTAGCGCGAAGAGTCCAGGGCCCACGACGCTCCTAGGCCATCTCGTCAAACGACACCTCGTCGTCGGACAAAACGGCAGCGTCAAAATCTTCAGGTCCATCGACCACACAGTCCTCGAACACGCGGTACCTCTCGGCGCGCTCGCGGGCAGCAGCAGCCGCCAGCTCAAACGCGCGGTCGAGCGACATGCCGCACATAAGCTGATACTCAAGCTCTACGGTAAAATCGCCGCCCACGTCATTCGCCACATCGCCGGCGCGCATGCGCAGCTCGTCGTTCCACGGCAGCACGACCTTTCGATCGTCGTCCTCGTCCGCAAAGGACGCGCCCGCCGCAGCAAGACGCTCAGCCGTCACGTCTTTCGCCGTGGCGCAAATAAAATCTGTCACCGAAGGCCTCTCGCTGTTAATCAGCGCCACCACCGTCTTATCGCCGTCCACGCGGGTCGCGGGCAATTCGTTCAGATATTTAGCCGCAGCGACATTCATCAACGGCAAATCGTCCACATCGATATTCCGATTCGTGAGCAGGCCAATGAGCTCGCGGTCATACGCCTTCGGCGCACCGTAAGAGCCGGACGCCCACTCGGCAAACTGCCCAAGCATGCCACCCGTGGCCACAAGCACGCTTTCGGCGCTCGTGCGATAGCCAAACTCCCAGTGATAGGAATCGTGCAGTGGGAACGGCTGACTCGACAACGGCCCGCAATGCATGCGCGTCAGGGCAAACGGATCACCCAAGAAGTCCACGGCAACCGCACCGCAATCGCCGGCATTGCCATACCAAACGCGCACGCCGTCCCATACTACCAGGCATAACGTGCAGGCAAACGAAGTGATATCGGCCGCGGGCTGATCGACGGCCGCGTCCGCGACCGCACGAAGCGCACGCTCAAACACGCCCTTAAGGGCAGAGGCGTCACCTGGCACCAGTTCGCCCCGATGATACGCCTCGGCCGCGGCATCGACGGCGGCTTCGCTGGCAAGGTGGGCACCTTCGCTGCTCAAAATCATGGATGGCATACCGCCCGCGACGGCGGCAACGATCGCCTGGCGAGGCGCCGCGTCGGTCACCGAGCCTCCGCCGTCCGGGTCACCATCCCCCGCCGCGCCGAACGCGCGAGGCGGCTCGACCACCTGCACGCAGCAATGCTCCCGATTTCCGCGCCCCTGCAGCTCGTGCCTGGCACTCGCCACGCTCGCCTCGTAATGAATCAACATGTCTGCTCCTTATCGTCCACACCGGCTGGGCGCGGCGGGCTCTGGTCCGTCCGGCACCGCGTCCAGGGCTGCTTCCGCGAGCTTAGACCGCCCGCTTCGTCGCCGACAGTCTGGCAGCAAAACGGGCGCTTCGGTCGAACTCGGTTCAGCTGAACACAGGGCCGAACGCCCACGCTGACGAATCGCGGCGCAGCAGCGCCGACGGCACGTATACAATGGTGCGCGTCCTTTTACGCCGACACCGGGAGTAGACATGCTGCTCGCTATCGATATGGGAAACACGCAGACGGCCATGGGCCTGTTTGACGGAGACGAGCTGGTGCAGTCGTGGCGCATGCCCACCGACCGCTCCTATACCGCCGACGAGATCCACGTGCGCCTGATGGGTTTCTTTAAGATGTACGGCCTTTCGCTCGATGCGGTCGACGCGATCGCTTTTGCCGGCGTAGTGCCGCAGCTCTCGCGCGAATGGCATGCCGTAGCCGACCGCATTGCCGCGGACGCCATCGTCATCGGACCGCAGACGGCCGCGGTGACCAAGCTGCGTGCGGCGCGTCCCCAGGCCGTAGGCGCCGACCGTGTCGCCAACGCCGTTGCGGCCGAAACTTTCTACGGCGCGCCGGCGATCGTGGTGGACTTTGGCACCGCGACCAATATCGACGTCATCGATGAGGACGGTTATTACATTGGCGGAGCGATCGCGCCGGGTATCCGCATCTCCATGGACGCGCTTGCCGCCCGTGCCGCCAAGCTCGCCAGCGTGCCGCTCGAGGCACCCGAGCACGCCATCGGTCGCGACACCGAGGAATGCATCAAGGTCGGCGCCGTGATGGGCGCCGCCGCCATGGCCGAGGGCCTGGTCGCACGCATGAAGCGCGAGCTGGGACGCGAAGACGCCACCGTTATCGCCACGGGCGGTCTCGCCGGCATCGTCGCCGATTCGACCGATGCCTTCGACGTGGTCGACGGACAACTCACCATCAAGGGTATCTGCGAAATCTACCACCGCATGCAGGAGCTGGGGTAAGACAGGGGCTTAAGTCGAGCGCGAGCGCGAGCGGCGAACTAGGCAACACATCGGCCCTATTCCTCAAAATCGAAAATTTTTCAGTTTTGGGGAATAGGACGCTGGTAACCCATTCCCCAAACAAGCGAGGCCCTCCCCGGCACAGCCGAGGAGAGCTTCGTTGTCATCGTTATCTTTGGGCGCGGGCGCCTCGCATTACAGCCCGCGAATCCGTACGGCCTCGGGCGGAAACTCCTGCTCGCCGGCATCGGTCTTGATGGTCGCGCGGCCCCAGATGTCCAGACCCGCGAACACACCGACCGCGAGCGGCAGGCCGTTGGGCGACACCGCCGCAACTTGGCGGCCCAGCAGCGGCACCATATCGAAATACTCGCCCAGCACGGGAGCCAGCGGACCGGCAGCGCCCTGCGGCGTGTTGGCAACAACCGCCCAGGCGTCCACGCGGGTCAGCACGGCGGCGGACAGCGCCTCGACCAGCGCTTCGTCAGCCACATCTACACCGAGCTCGCTCAACGCCGAACGCTCAATATCCACCGTCACGGCACCGAACATGCCCGCAGCACCGGCACCGCCGTTCACGGCAACACGCGCGAGCGACGTCTCAAACGCAGGCGCACCGCACACGATATCGCTCGGCCACTGGATACCCACTTTACCGGCAAGGCCCAACCCCGGCGTCGAAGCCGTGCCCACGAGCGCGTCCATCATGCCCATCGCGGCCACAAACGGCAGGCCGTGGAAGGCGTGCATGTTCACATCGGGGCGCACAACCAGCGAAAACGTCAGCGAAGCATCGCCCACGCTCCACGCGCACCAGCCCGCGGACACGCCCTCGCGACCCGCGTCACGCGCCGCGTCAAGCTCAGTGGCAGCGACTACAGCGTTCATCTCGATCATCTACATACGCCCCAATTCACCCACGATATGGCCCACACGATCCTCGGGCTCCTTGACCTCGACGCCGTTGTAGCGGAAGAACCGCGCCGGGTCGTGCATCAGGTCCTCAAGCGGCACCAGCACAAAGTCGCGCTCGCCGATCAGTGGATGCGGCAGGCGCAGCTTTTTGCCGCCGTGGGTCTCGCCGTCCATCCACAGCAGGTCCAAGTCGATGGTGCGCGGACCGTTGGCCTTGGCCTTTTTGGAGCGGTCGCGACCCAGCTCGGCCTCGATCTTCATGAGCTCGTCGAGCAGCACCAACGGCGCCAGCTCGGTCTTAATCTCGATGACGGCGTTGGCAAACGCGTCCTGGCGCGTCTCGTAGGCCGGCTCGCTCTCGTAGATCTTGGAGGAGTTGGACACGCAGGTGAGTGGAATCTCGGCGATCATGTCGCGTGCGGCGCGGATGTTGTCACAGCGATGCCCCAGGTTGGAGCCCACGGCCACAAACGCGCGGCGCGGCTGCGGCTTGGCAACCGCCCAGTAGCCGTTCAGGAACTGCGCAAAGCCCGCGGCGTCGTGCACGCGCACGATGTTGGCACCGGCCTGGATGGCGCCCAGGCACACGCCAAACGTAGCGGCATCGCGCTCGGCGGCCTCGGTCACGCCCGAGACGGCGCCTACAAAGCGCTTGCGCGATACGGCGCACATGAGCGGATAGCCCAGTGACGCCATCTTGGCAGTCTCGCGCTGGATGACGATGTCCTCGTTGGCCGTCTTGCCAAAGCCCGGACCGGGATCGATGCAGATGCGGTCGCGCGACACGCCGGCGTGGATGAGCGCGCGGGCCTGGTCGGACAGAAAGCCCATGACGCGGCGCATGATGGGCGCCGAATCGGGCAGGGTGAAGCGGCGGAGCTGCGAGGTGGGCACGTAGGCTTCCTCGCGGCGGGCGCTGCGGCGCATCATGGCGGCCAGGCGGTCATTGGGCTCCGATGCGGCCTCGGTGGCCTCGGGCGCGGGCGCGACGGTCTCGGCGGCAGCAGCCTGCTCGGCGGCCGGCGTCTCCTGCTCGCTTGCAGGCTCGGTCGCGGGCTCCGGATCGCCAAACGGCAACGAGGGCTGCACCACGCCGCCCGGAAGCTTGGCCTCCGGCTTAGGCTCGCCCAGCAACTTGCCGCGACGGCGGCGAGCCGGCTTCTCAGCCTCACGCGCGGCCTCGGCAGCCGCCTCGCGCGCCTTCTCGGCAACAAACGCCGCAGCCGAGGTATCGAGCTGCACCGTTGCGTGCGTGCGTGTAGGCGCGGCGACCTCGCCGGCATGCATCACGATGACGCCGCAGGTGCTCGTCTTAACAAACTCGACCATCTTGGGGTCGGTGAAGCCCGTCACGTCGTTGACGATCGAGGCGCCGCAGCGCACGGCCGCCTTGGCAACCGCCACGTGGCGCGTGTCGATCGAGACGATGGCGCCCTCTTTGGCCAGCGCGCGCACCACGGGCAGCACGCGGCGAGCCTCCTCGTCGGGATTAACCGGGGTAAAGCCGGGGCGCGTGGACTCACCGCCCACGTCGATGATGTCGGCGCCGGCGTCAAGCATCGCCAGGCCGTACTCGATGGCGGCATCCGGGTCGAAGTGCTCCCCGCCGTCGCTAAACGAATCGGGCGTCACGTTGAGGACGCCCATGATGCGCGGACGGTCAAAGCTGAGCTCATACTTTCCGCACCGCCATGTCTTGCTGTCGTTCGCCATGAACATCCTCCTAAAATGCCCACGCCGCCGAGCTTGGGGAGCTGGCGGCGGGGTCGCTTTGCACTCAGTCTTTCTATTGTATCCGCGCACACGGGCTAGAACGCAAACGCGGCCGCGATGTCGCAAGAAATCAGCAGGTCGGCATTTGCATCCTGATCGGTAGGCGCCAAATTGCAAATGGCCAGCGTATCGCCAGTAAAGTAACGCGTAAGGCCTGCCGCCGGATACACCACGAGCGAGGTCCCACCCACAATGAGGGCATCGGCCGCGGCAATGGCGGCAACGGCACCGGTCAACACATGCTCGTCGAGCGGCTCTTCGTAGAGCACCACATCGGGCTTGATGCGACCACCGCACGCGGGGCACACGGGCACGCCCGCGGCGTCCTCGTGCTCGCGCGAGCAAATCCACTCGGCGCTATAGACCGCGCCGCACGACTGGCAAATGTTGCGATGGACCGATCCGTGCAGCTCGAACACGCGCTGCGAGCCCGCCATCTGATGCAAGCCGTCGATGTTTTGCGTCACCACGGCATCAAGCTTGCCGGCGCGCTCCAGCTCGGCCAGCTTGGTGTGACAGCGGTTGGGCTTAGCGTTAAGCGCGATCATCTTGGTGCGGTAAAAGTCGAAGAACTCGGCCGGATGTGTCTCATAAAAGCTATGCGAGAGCATAGTCTCGGGCGGGTAGGCAAACTGCTGGTGATACAGGCCGTCCACGCTGCGGAAATCGGGGATGCCACTTGCCGTGGAAACACCAGCGCCGCCAAAGAAGACCACGCGCTTGTGGGTGTCAAACAGATCCGCCAGCGCGGCGGACGCCTGCCTGGGGTCCGATATTGCCTGCGTCATATGAGCCCTCCGTCCTTGTTGATCGGGCGGCGTCGGGCGATGTCCCAGCATGCGACCTTTAAGTCAGCATGCGCGGAGCCCACCCCGCCCCTGTTGCGCTAATCTTAAGCCTGCCAACCCCGTCGAAAGGACACCATGCCTCAGACTTACACTTTCGCCTCGTGGAACGTCAACGGCCTGCGCGCCGTGCTCAAAAAGGACCCGAGCTTTATCCAGATCGCGCAAGAACTCGACGTCGATATCCTGGCGCTGCAAGAGACCAAGTTGCAAGAAGGCCAGGTCGATATTGACCTGCCCGGCTATCACCAAACCTGGAGCTACGCCGAGCGTAAAGGCTATTCGGGCACTGCAGTCTTTAGCCGCCAGGAACCGCTGCGCGTGCTGCACGCCGACGCACTGCTACCCTACGCCGGCGAGAACGAGGCGGCCGTACTCGTCGCCCAAGCCGCAACCGAGGGCCGCGTCTGCGCGCTGGAGTTCGACAAGTTCTGGTTTGTGGATGTCTACACTCCCAACGCGCAAAACGAACTCGCCCGCATCGACGTGCGCATGGCCTGGGACGATGCCTACCGCGGCTTTTTGAACGCGCTCGAGCGCGAGACCGGCAAACCCGTCGTGACCTGCGGCGACTTTAACGTGGCGCACGAGGAGATCGACCTTAAGAACCCCAAGTCCAACCGCGGCAACGCCGGCTTTTCGGACGAGGAGCGCGGCAAGTTTACCGAGCTGCTCAACGCCGGCTTTACCGATACCTGGCGCGCGGCAAACCCCGACGTCGAGGGCGTCTACAGCTGGTGGAGCTATCGCTTTAATGCCCGCAAGAACAACGCCGGCTGGCGCATCGACTACTTCCTGGTAAGCGACGCAATCGCCGACAACGTACGCGACACCGGCATCCGCGGCGACATCTTCGGCAGCGACCACTGCCCCGTCACCCTCACGCTAGAGCTCTAGCCCCAGCTGATCCCCTGGGGACGGAGGAAAACGAATCATTTTGGGCCTCGTGGTGGTATCCACGTGACCCATCCGCCACGAAACACGCCCATCTACTACGTTTAAGCCACCACCCTCAACCACAGCGAACAACGCAAAAAGAAAACCGCAGGTAGAAAGCCTGCGGTTTTTCATAAAACGCGGTTGTGTTTGGGGGTGTCGGGTCAAACGTAGTAGATAGGCTGATTTCGTGGCGGGCGAGTTCAGCTGATTCCCCGGGGACGTCTGGAGACGGAAGAAAACGGATCAATTTGGCTCTTGAGGGTCACGACGCCCGTCATATCAGCCGGCCATTCCAAAACTATGCCAGTTTACGGGGCTAAATCGCGAACCCCCAACCATACGCAATTCCGAAATAATAAAACCGCAGGTAAACGGCTTGCTCTATTTCAAAAATAGCCGGCATGGTCTGCTTGTGCCAATCTGGCCCCGTAAACCGGCATAGTTTTAAAATGGCACTTCGGCAGTATTGATTCCCGCCCCGGCGCAACCAGCCCTACAGTCCGTACTTCACGACGACTCGGTTGATGCGGCGACACCAAGGCTTGTACAGGGCGACCAAAAACACGCAGGTCGCAAGGCCGTGCGTGATATCGAACGGTACGGCGGTGGCAAGACGCGCCATGGCACCCGCCCACGTGAGCGGTTGAACAAAACCGATAATGTCGTAGGCGTTGATCACAACGCCGTACAGCAAACCCGAAGCAAAGCCGTAGGTCAGCAGCGCCGGCATACGCACGGTGCCGTCGGCGCGGTCGAACGCACCCGCATGCGCCAGCGCGCCGCCAACATAGCCAACCAGGCCCCAGGCATACATCTGCCACGGCGTCCACATGCCCTGTCCAAAAAAGAAATTGCTGGTCAGCGCCGCCAACGCGCCAACCATAAAACCATTGCGGCGACCAAGCGTCGCCCCCGCAATAATGGCGATGGCACTCACCGGTTTAAAGTCGGGAATGGGGCCAAACAGAATGCGCCCCGCCGCAGCCAACGCCGCCAGAACCAGCGTTGGCATAATCTGGCGTAAGCCCGGGCGCGACGCCTCGTAGCCCGCAAAGAACAGCGCGAGCACCAGCGCCACCACGACAAGCATGGCAAGTGCCGCCTGTTCAACGCCCGCCAGCAACGCCGCAGCCATCACGGCTGGCACCGCCAGCAGCAGCGGTATCTCCAGTTTTGCGAGTAGGCGCACGATGCGATAATCCGCCATCCCATCACGCCCTATAAAACACGTTGTCGGCAAAGAAGTCGGTCGGCGGCTCCATGCAGGCGATCTCGCCATCAAACATCATGGAAATGTCATCGGCAACCTGCTCGGCAAAGTCCAGGTCGTGCGTCGCCATGACGACGGTGCCGCCAGCCTGCGCATGGTCGCGCAGGGCGCGGGCGATGATGCAGCGGCTGGCCAGGTCCAAACCCTTGGTGGGCTCATCGAGCAATAGCAGTTCGGGGCCGATCAACAGCAGCTTTGCCAACGCAAGCAGCTGACGCTGTCCGCCCGAAAGATCGTACGGATGGCGCCCATCCAGACCCGACAGCCCCAAGCTCGCCGCACGCTCCCGCGCCAAGTTCTCGTCATATCCGCAGGTCGAGGCCCATTCCATCAGCTCATCGCGAACCGTCTCGGCAACCAGCAATGCTTTGGGGTTCTGAGGCAGCAGCGCCGCCGAGGCCGCTCCGCGCACCATGCGACCGCGCTGCAGCTTGGCGGTCTTCGCCAGCACCGAGAGCATCGTCGACTTACCGCATCCGTTGCCGCCCACGATCGCATGCACCGCACCGGCCGAAAACGCCACGTCGAGCCCGCGCAGAACCCAACCGCCCGCGCGATCGTAGCGAAACCAGCTCCCTGCCAGGGTGGTAGCCGACCCGCCGTGCATTTTTTGGAGTATTCTGCTCCCATCCGTGCGCGGGAAGGCTTCCGAGCCGTTCTCGAGCGACGTTTGCGCCACAAATTCGGACGATTTGTCCAATTCCGAACTTTTTTTCGCGCTCGATACGTCCCCGGGCGGTTCCAGAGAGCCCAAATTGTCCTCACGCCTGCTGAATACTCCGTTTTTTGCACATCGGACGGCACCCCACCCCAACATGTCGTCGGAAAACAGCGATTCTCGACGCCCCAAAGAAGCCATATCCGCCACCTCGCGCACGCGACCGTCCTCAATCCGGTACGCACACGTCGCATACTCGAGCATTGGGCGCGGTTGATGCGTAGCCACAACAACCGTGCAGCCCAGCTCGCGATTCACACGAAACAGCGCGTGCAGAAAATTCTTCTCGGCAACGGGATCGAGCTGAGACGTGGGCTCGTCGAGTAGCAGCACACGCGGACACAGCGCCAGGACGGCGGCAAGCGACAGCAGCTGCTTGCGGCCGCCCGAAAGCGTATCGGTATCGCGATGAAGCCAGTCCTCCAGACCAAAGAAATAGCTGGTCTCAGCTACGCGACGGCGCATCTCATCACGTGCTAGCCCCAAGTTTTCCAGGCCAAACGCCATCTCGTGCCACACGGTTTCGCACACGATCTGGTTCTCGGGATCCTGGAACACATAGCTCACGCGCTCCGCCGATGCCCGCACGTCCATGTCGGCAACGTTCTCGCCCAGCACGCGCGCATCACCAGTGCGCTCGCCCGCCGGAGCGATCTCGGGCTTGAGCAGCGACAGCAGCGTCGATTTGCCCGACCCGGTACCGCCAACAAGCAGCGCAAACGCACCTTGGGAAACACGCCAATCAAGTCCCTCGAGCACCGGTGCCTCGGCCCCGGGATAGGCAAAACTAAGGCCCTGCACCTCAATCGCCGGAATATCCGGGCCGCACGCCGCGCCCGACACCGGGCCCCTATCCAACCGAGCCATCAGCCAAACCTCTTCTCATCAATCGCATGAAACGCGCAAGGCAGCACCATCCAGGCAGCGTACACGACATAGCCCGGCCACGGCGCCGGCACCGAGAGCTGCGGATAAAACGAATACTGCGTCGTCGCGGTCCACGCCACTGCCACCGCGGCAGCACCAAACAGTGCGAGCCCGGCCAGCGCGGCAACGTCGCTGCGCCCCAGTCGATACCGCGCATACGTCGTACGACGCGTCGCGGCACCCCACCCGCGCGAGCGCATCGCGTCCGCGCGCTCCAGCGAATCTTCCATGCCCCAGCCCATCAACACACTCGATGCCCGCAAACGCGAGCGCACGGGGTCGGCCGGCGCGCGGCCCGGCACATCAATCGCATCCTGCACCGCCAGCACCGTACGACCGCGGCGCAAAAACTGCGGGATAAGCCGCATGCACATCGAGATCATGAGCGCAATCACCGGTGCGGCATTGCCCAGCAGCGCGAGCACCTTGTCGTATTCGAGCATCGACGCCGCCGCCTCAAACCACAGCACGCTCGCCACAAACAGCCCGCCCATGCACAGGCCGTATACCATGCTCTCCAGATACACCGCGCGCATGCCAATACGGAACAGCTCCGTCGAGCCCGAGGCGCTAAACAGCGGATTGAGCACCGCGACGATCAAAATCACCGGCAGCTGCCAGCGGAGTGCGCCCAGCGTGCGGGCAGCCCCACGCGTCGCAAATCCATACGCCAGCCCGCCCGCAAGTGACAGCGCAATCAGTACCGGCTGCATCGAGAACATAGTGAGCCCCAGCGTCAGCACTATATAGAGTGCCGGCACAGCCGGATGCGACATCGAGAATGCCGCGACGGGCTCGCCGCCAAACTCCTCTCGTATGTTGTCCACGGGCACCCCCGTCCCCTCGCTCAAACAACAGCTCCGCAGCACCGCCAACGCCGCACGTACGCAGTGCAAACGCCACGCCGGCGGCGCAAGCCTCAACCGCCGCAAACCAATCGTTACGCGCTCGTCATATGCCTGCGGTATCATATTGCGCCGTGTATCGTTTCCAAACACACGTCTCTATAACGTAACAGGAGATCACATGGACGCAACCGCAATTATCCTCGCTGCCGGCGAGGGCACCCGCATGAAGTCGAACCACTGCAAGGTTTCGCACAAGATCCTGGGTAAGCCCATGGTCCAGTGGATCGTCGACGCTACCATCAAGGCCGGCTGCAGCCGCGTCGTGGTTGTCATCGGCAGCCACGCCGACGAGATGCGCGCCCTCATCGACGGCGCCTACGCCAACAGCGCCACCAAGGTCGAGTGCGTCGAGCAGACCGAGCGTCTGGGCACCGGTCACGCCGTGAAGGTCGCGCTCGAGGCCTGTGGCATCACGCAAGGCCCCGTCGTGGTGCTCAACGGCGACCTGCCGCTCATCACCGCCGACACCGTCGCCAAGTTCGCGCAAACCGTCGCCACCGGCGAGCTCGCCTGCACCGTCATGACCATGACCCCGCCCGATCCTTTTGGCTACGGCCGCATCAAGCTGGGCGCCGATGGTCAGATCGAGCGCATCATCGAGCAGAAGGACTGCACGCCCGAGCAGGCCGCCACGCTGCTGGAGTGCAACGCCGGCTGCTACGCCTTTGACGGCGCGCAGCTCGCCGCCCACATTAACGAGATCGGCAACGACAACGCGCAATCCGAGTACTACCTGCCCGACATGCTCGAGATCCTCAAAGGCCACGGCCAGGCTGTCTCCATCTTCCACTGCGACGACTACCGCGACGGTCTGGGCGTCAACAGCCGTATCCAGCTCGCGCAGCTCACCGCCATCGCGCGCGACCGCATCAACGAGCACTGGATGGCCGAGGGCGTCACGTTCATCGACCCCACGCAGGCTTGGATCGGCCCCGACGCTACCATCGGCCGCGACACCGTCGTATGGCCGCAGACGCACCTGATCGGCCACGTCACCGTGGGCGAGGAGTGCCAGCTTGGCCCCAACAGCCGCCTCACCGACACCACTGTCGGCAGCGGCTGCACCATCGATGAGACCATCGCCATCGAGGCCGTCATCGAGAACGGCGTCGACTGCGGCCCGCGCGCTTACCTGCGCCCGGGCACCCACATGCTCGACGGCTCCAAGGCCGGCACGCACGTGGAGATCAAGAAGTCCACGATCGGCGAGGGCTCAAAGGTGCCGCACCTGTCCTACATCGGCGACACCACCATGGGCTCCGGCGTCAACGTGGGCGCGGGCTCCATCACCTGCAACTACGATGGCGTGCACAAGCACAAGACCGTCATCGGCAAGGACGCCTTCATTGGCTCCGACACCATGATGGTCGCGCCCGCCCAGATCGGCGACGGCGCGCTCGTGGCCGCTGGCTCCGTCATCACCGAGCCGGTCCCGGCAGACGCGCTCGGTCTGGGCCGCGCCCGTCAGGTAAATATTGAGGGCTGGGCCGCCGATTACCGCCGCCGCCTGCACGAGGACGACGAGGTATAACGTTTTACCAAGCACAAAAGGAGCTGCTCCATGGGGGCGGCTCCTTTTTCTATCGTGACCTGCGCAACCGGATGAGTGGTCGGTTCGTGTCCGTTGGCGGTAAAGACGTTATCAGGACCCGATAAACCCCGCCGCGCGGTTACAATGCAACAAGGCATCTATATGGCATTCGATGTATAAAGGAGAAGGGTAATGCCGATTAATGATCCCGAGAAGTCGGAGAATATGCGCAAGTCCATCCGCGTGTATTCCGGTTCCTCCAACCGTCCCCTCGCTCAGAAGATTGCTGAGTACCTTGGGGTCGAGCTTTCGGGCCTTACGCTAAAGCAGTTCGCCAATGGTGAGATTTACGCCCGCTACGACGAGACCGTCCGCGGCGCCGACGTCTTCCTGATTCAGTCCGTGGCCGGCGGCAACGTCAACGACATGCTCATGGAGCTGCTCATCGCCACCGACGCTGCCAAGCGCGCATCCGCCCGCTCCATCACCGCCGTTATCACCCACTACGGCTATGCCCGCCAGGACCGCAAGGCCGGCCCGCGCGAGCCCATCACCGCCCGCCTCGTCGCCAACCTGCTCGAGCGTGCCGGCGTCAACCGCATCATCACCCTCGACCTGCACCAGGGCCAGATCCAGGGCTTCTTCGATATCCCGGTTAACCACCTGTCCGCACTGCCGCTGTTTGGCCAGTACTACAACGACATGCACTTCGACACCGACAACCTGGTTGTCGTCTCCCCCGACGTGGGTCGCGCCAAGGCCGCCAAGAAGCTGTCCGACATGCTCGGCTGCGACCTGGCCATCGCCCACAAGGGCCGTCCGCGCCACAACGCCGCCGAGGTCATGGGCATCATCGGTGACATCAAGGGCAAGACCTGCATCATCAACGACGACATGATCGACACCGCTGGCACCCTGTGCGCCAACGTCAAGGAGCTCAAGGCTATGGGCGCCGGCGACATCTACGTCTGCGCCACCCACGGCATCTTCTCCGGTCCGGCCATCGAGCGCCTGAACGATGCCCCCATCGTCGAGTGCGTCGTCACCGACGCCATCCCCGTCGAGGTCGGCGGCAAGATCAAGACTATCTCGGTCGCCGAGGAGTTCGCTCAGGCCATCTCCGCCGTTTACCACGAGGAGCCCGTCTCCACGCTCGTCGGCGGCGACTTCGCGCTGTAGTCGCTTGACCCTCGCATCCCACCGGAAGCCCGGTAGGCCTGCGGGGTTATCACGCCGACGTCCTCGCCGCTTCGCGGCTGCGGGATGTCGGCTTAGATAACCCCTCCCGGCCTACCGGGCTTCCTGCTGTCTCGGGGCAGCTGTTTTCTGAAATGACTTTGCCGTGCCCTTTCCTCGCCTTCGGCGGGCGTGGTAGCCTTTGTCGTTGAACGAACTTCTTATGTAACGAAAGGAAGCCTATGGCAGCTGCACAGCCGCTTAAGATTCGCATGGTTGCCGGACTTGGCAACCCGGGCGATGAGTATGCCGAGACCCGCCACAACGCTGGCTTCAAAGCAGTCGACGAGTTGGCCCGTCAGGCCGGCGTCACGTACTGGAAAAACCAGGCCGGCGCCGAGGTCGCGCTCATCAACATCAACGACCCCGAGGAAGAGGGCGGCAAGCGCCAGATTGTGCTGGTCAAGCCGCAGTCGTACATGAACACCTCGGGCGGCCCCATCTCCAAGCTCTGCCGCGAGTACAAAATCAAGGCCGAGGAGCTGCTCGTAATCCACGACGAGCTCGATATTCCCGCCGGCGATGTGCGTGTTAAGGTGGGCGGCGGCCATGCTGGCCACAACGGCCTGCGCTCCATCATCGACAAGATGGGCAGTCGCGACTTCAGCCGCATCCGCACCGGTATCGGCAACCCTCCCGGCAAGATGGCTGTCGCCGACTACGTACTCAAGCAGCTGCGCGCCCGCGAGGCCGAGGACTTCCAGGACACCTGCGCCCGCGCGGCCGACGCCGCCGGCCTGGCGATCGTGCACGGCGTGGTCTATGCCCGCGACCACGTCAACGGCTCCGCCTCCGCCAACGGCAAGCACTAAAACCTACCATTTAGGGACAGGTTTATTTCGGCAGGTTTTATCT
The DNA here is from genome assembly GCF_003475665.1 of Collinsella sp. AF29-7AC. Classification (NCBI taxonomy): domain Bacteria; kingdom Bacillati; phylum Actinomycetota; class Coriobacteriia; order Coriobacteriales; family Coriobacteriaceae; genus Collinsella; species Collinsella sp. AF29-7AC. The sequence goes on along the minus strand of NZ_QRQX01000013.1, from coordinate 30,118 downwards.
GCGTAAACGCCGCAGTCGGCACATCGCAATAAACCCCGTGCCACCATACATGCATAACGCCCCAAAGGGGGCCGGCCTCACCGATGCGCGAGGCCGGCCCCCTTTGCCGTTTTGCCTGATAAAACCTGCCAAAATAAACCCGTCACCCTTTGGTAGGCCGAAGTGGATAAACCCTTTTCCCAACCGCCGAAGACACACGTAAGCGACATGTCCATGAGGGTATAATTTGCACCGTATGTCTGCACAACGCCTGTGCGCGTACGGTTTTATTCGGGCTACCGTCCATTTCCGTGGAGGCACGGTTCGGCGGCCCTAACAAGAGAGGGGTTCTATGTATAAGATCCTGGAGAAGACGCAGTTCTCGGAGAAGGTGTTCAAGTTCCGCATCGAGGCGCCTGCAATCGCCAAACATGCGCACGCTGGACAGTTCCTCATGGTCCGCGCCAACGAGACGGGCGAGCGCGTCCCGTTTACCTTGGCCGGTTGGAACGGTGACGAGGGCTGGGTCGAGTTCATCTTCATGGTGATCGGCAAGACCACCGAGATGCTTTCCACCTACGAGGCCGGCGAGTCGCTGCGCGACGTCGTGGGCCCGCTGGGCGTTCCCACCGAGATGGCCGAGGGCCCCTGCGCCGTCATTGGCGGCGGCGTCGGCCTGGCAATTGCCTTCCCGGTCGCCAAGCACCTGGTCGAGACCGGCCACGAGGTGCACGCCATCATGGGCGCCCGCACCAAGGACCTCCTGCTCATGGAGGACCAGTTCCGCGAGCTCCTCGACGAGGACCACATCCATATCACCACCGATGACGGCTCCTACGGCGAGCAGGGCGTTGTCACCGCTCCGCTGGAGCGCCTGCTGCAGGACAAGGCCGTGAGCCAGGTCTTCTGTGTCGGCCCCGTTCCGATGATGAAGTTCTCGACCCTCACCGCCCAGAAGTACGACACCCCCATCACCGCGTCGCTCAACCCCATCATGGTTGACGGCACCGGTATGTGCGGCTGCTGCCGCGTCGAGGTGGGCGGCGTGACCAAGTTCGCTTGCGTCGACGGCCCCGACTTCGATGCCACCCTGGTCGACTGGGATGACCTTCGTGCCCGCCAGGCCGCTTACCGTTCCGAAGAGGGCGAGTCCCTCAAGGCCTATGAGGAAAAGAGCTGCGCATGCCACTAGTTAACGGTCGTTTCGTTGCCGATATGAAGTCGCCCCGCACCCCCGATAACGAGGAGCCGGCTGCCGAGCGCGCCTGCGACTTCCGCCCCGTCGACAAGGGCTTCACCGAGGAGATGGCGCTGGCCGAGGCCGAGCGCTGCCTCAACTGCAAGAAGCCGTTCTGTGTTGAGGGCTGCCCCGTCAACATCAACATTCCCCGCTTTATCGAGCAGATCCGCGCGAAGGACTTCGGCGGCGCTCTCGATACCATCCGCGAGGACTCCATGCTTCCCGCCATCTGCGGCCGCGTCTGCCCGCAGGAGAACCAGTGCGAGGGCAAGTGCATCCGTGGTAAGAAGTCCGAGCCCGTGGCCATCGGCCAGCTCGAGCGCTTCCTGGGTGACCGCCCCGAGCTCGCCTCCACGCCCAAGATGGCCCCCAAGAACGGCAAGAAGGTCGCCGTCGTCGGCTCCGGCCCGTCCGGCATCACCTGCGCCGGCGAGCTCGCCCGTAACGGCTTTGACGTCACCGTCTTCGAGGCATTCTTCACCGGCGGCGGCGTGCTGGTCTACGGCATCCCCGAGTTCCGTCTGCCCAAGGCGGTCGTCAAGCGCGAGATTGACGGCCTGGAGGACATGGGCGTCAAGTTTGAGTACAACTCCGTCGTGGGCAACATGGCCACGGCCGAGGAACTGTTCGAGCAGGGCTTCGACGCCATCTACGTGGCGACCGGCGCTGGCCTGCCCAAGTTCCTCAACGTCCCCGGCGAGAACCTGCCCAACGTCTTCTTCGCTAACGAGTACCTCACCCGCGTGAACCTGATGAAGGCCAACAAGTTCCCCGGGTACGACACCCCCACCAAGCACGGCAAGAACGTCGTTGTCTTTGGTGGCGGCAACGTGGCTATGGACGCCGTCCGTACCGCCAAGCGCCTGGGCGCCGAGCACGCCATCATCGCCTACCGTCGCACCGAGGACGAGATGCCCTGCCGTCGCGCCGAGCTGCACCACGCCAAGGCCGAGGGCGTCGAGGTTCTGCCGCTCGTCTCCCCGCTCGAGTTTGTCGCTGGCGAGGACGGCTCCGTGTGCGCCGTCAAGGTCCAGAAAATGGAGCTCGGCGAGCCTGACGAGTCCGGCCGTCGTCGCCCGGTTGCCATCGAGGGCGCCATCGAGGAGATCCCCTGCGACGTCGCGATCTCGGCTATCGGCACCAACGCCAACCCCTTCGCTGCCAAGATCGGCGGCAAGATGGAACTCAACAAGTGGGGCTACATCGTCGCCGACGAGGAGACCGGCCAGACCACCGATCCCCGCATCTGGGCCGGCGGCGACATCGTCACCGGTGCCGCTACGGTCATTCTGGCGATGGGCGCCGGCAAGAAGGCCGCCGCTTCCATCACCAAGAGCCTGCTGGGTGAGTAATCACCTGCAGCGCTCGCCATCAAACGGCAAAGTCCCCGTCGAGCACACGCCCGGCGGGGACTTTTTCTATGCCGACCACCCAAACCACCACGATGGGGCAGGCACCTTTGTGGTGGTTTGGGACTTGCCCGGTCGTTTTGTCTCAATCTGTAACAGCTGGAGTCCGTTGAGCCCTGCAGTTGTTACAGATTGAGATATTGTGCCGGCCGGCCACGCTGCATCTCAATCTGTAACAGTTAGAGACCAAATATGCCGCCTGGTGTTACAGATCAAGACGTTGGGCTGACGGCCGAACGGTTCATCTCAATCTGTAACAGTTAGAGCCATTTTCGCTGGCTTGGTGTTACAGATCGAGACTATGCAAAAGCCGAGGATAGGCACTGCCGCCAAGGCCTTCCCCTCGGCCTAAAACAAAAACCACCACAAAGGTGCCTGTACCCTTTGCGGTGGTTTTTGGTCGGCTAGCCTTCGAGTTGAGCCACTTTGTAGCGGTAGGCAGCGGCGATAACGTCTTTGCAGCCTTCGCGCCCCAGCTTGGCGCGGTTGACGACGATATCCTTACCGCTCGTCATCTTCCACTTGCCGGCGCTGTAGCGCTTATAGAACGCCTCGCGCGCCTTCTGCTGCTGTTTGACCAGCTTGGCGCCCTTCTTTTTGTTAAGGCCACGCTTCTTGCGCACAATCTCGACGCGGTCCTCAAAGGGAGCGGTCACCAACACGGCAATGTGGTTGGGGTTGTTGCGAAGCAGGTAATCGGACAGGCGGCCTTCGATAATGCAGCTCTCGGTCTCACCCAAGTCCAAAATCACCTGGCTCATCTTTTGGAACAGCTTGTCCGAGTACGAACGGGCGTCGTAGCGGTCGGGCAAAAACGCCATGTTCTCCACGGCCAGGCGCTCGTCGTAGGCGGCCATCTTATCGAGCGACTCGCCCGCGCGCAGCGACGCACGCACCAGCAGTTCGTTGTCGTACAGCGGAATCCCCAGCTCGTTGGCGAGGATGCGTCCAATCTCATGACCCTCGGCACCAAAATCGCGCGCGATGGTAATGACCACAGGATTCTTCTTGTTCTCCAGATCGCTCATCGCGATTCCTTTCTAACAAATGAGAAAAGGGCTGTTTATCTCTTATTCCCACGATACCGTACCTGGGTTTTCCTGGTGCCCAAGATTGGCCTGAAAGAGGAGCGACGCGTACTTTGGTACGCGAGCGACGGTTTGAAGGCCAAGGTTGGGTGCCAGGGAAAGCCAGGCTATGCGGCTACGATGCGGCGTTGGTAAGCTCGGACCAGCAGCGAGATACCAAAGTTGAGCACAAAGTACATCGCAAACACCAAGCCGTAGAGCATAAGCACCTGCGACAGATCGATCGCGTGGGCCATCACGACGTTTGCCGTGTACATGAGCTCGGCCACGTTAATGCCCGAAAGATACGAGCTGTCCTTAATGACGGTCGTGCACTGGCTAAACAACGCCGGAATGATCGTCTTAAACGTCTGCGGCAGAATGATGTAGCGCATGGTGGCAAAGAAGCCGAAGCCCTGGCTCTGCGCCGCCTCAAACTGGCCGCGCGGAATCGAGTTGAGGCCGCCGCGCACAATCTCGGCCATAACAGCGCTGGTAAACAGCGTAAAGGCGATGGTCGAAATCACAATGTCCAAACCCTGCACCGTAAAGTAGATGAACAGGATCCACAGCAGGTTCGGCGTGCAACGGAACAGCTCGATATAGGCGCTCACCAAAATACGGAATGGGCGGGGCGCATAGCTTTTAACGAGCGCCAGGACCGTGCCAAAGATGAGCGAGAAAAAGATCGACAGCGCCGAGATCTCTATGGTCTTAACAAAGCCGCCCCAAATGTAGAGCAGGTTGGTCGCGTTGAAGATTTCCATGCGCTAGGCCTCCTCTACGTTGTCGAGCCCCAGCTCGGCCAGGCTCACGCCGCGCGGACGCTCCTTGGAGCGGCGCTCGAGCCACTGCACCAGCATGGCGAGCGGAAAGCAGATGATGAAGTACATAAGGCAGCAGACGATGTATCCCTGCAGGTAACCGTACAGACTCACAAAGTTGTCGGAACGGTACATAAGGTCGCCGCCGGCCACAAGCGCCAGCACCGACGTGTTCTTGACCAGGTTGAGCGCTTGGTTACACAGCGGCGGCAGAATGATCTTGAACGTCTGGGGCAACACGATGTACCAGTATGCCTGCGCACGGGTGAAGCCCTGGCTCTGGGCCGCCTCCATCTGACCGCGCGGAACGGCCTCGATACCGGTGCGGATGACCTCCGAAATGTAGGCCGCGTGATACAGGCCCACGCCCAAGAAGCCCAGCACGAACGGCGCGATGCGCACCGGCTGGTCGGCACCAGTTATGGCCTGCAAAAACTGCGGACCGGCCATGTACATAAAGAGCACCTGAACGGGCAACGGAGTGTTCTGGTAAAACTCCACGTACACACGGCTTATGGCGCGCAGCACGCGCGAACGGGTGGTGGAGAACACGCCCAGCAGCGTGCCCAGCACGAGCGACAGTAGCAGACCGGCAATGACCACCTGCAGCGTCACGCCAAAGCCCTCCCAGAAGGGCCCCATGTTTTGAAATGTCGTCGACCAGCGGTCGGCGTCAAACAATCCTTCGAGCATTTGATTCCTTCCTTGGACGATGCGCCTATACAAGACCCCAGGTCTTGACCTCTTGGTCGAGCCAGCCATCGGCCAGTCGATCGCAAATCACCTGATCGACCACGGCCGAAAGGTCGCAGCCCTTCTTGGTCGCCACGCCGTAGCCCTGCTCGCCAAACTTGACCTCGGGCTGCAACAGTTCAACGGTCTCGTTCATGTAACCGGCCAGCGTGGAGCGGTCCATGGCAAAGACGTCGATATTGCCGGCGTCGAGCGAACTCTTGATGATGGGGTAGCCGCTAAAGGCCCTAAACTCGGGCTTGCAGCTAAAGCCGTTGTCCTTGATCATCTGCTCGATCAGGCCCTGCGTGGTAGCGCCCTGGCTCACGCCAATGACCTTGCCGTCCAAGTCCTCAATCGAGGTAAAACCCGAACGCTTCTTGACCATGAGTCCCACGTAGTCGGTGCGGTACGGCGTCGAGAAGTCCCAGCTCTTCTTGCGCTCGTCGGTGATGGTGTAGGTCGCCGCGACCACATCAAGCTGGCCGTTATCGATCAGCGGGCCGCGCGTCTTGGGCGTTACGTCGGTAAACTCGACAAGCTCCTGGGCACGGGCCTCCTTGTAGCTCACGCCAAAGACGGCAGCGGCAATCTGGTAGCACAAATCGACTTCCATGCCCTCAAAGCGACCCTTGGCGGTGTCGTAATAGCCGTAGCCGGGAACATCTTTCTTGACGCCGGCATTCAGATGGCCGCGCGACTTGATGGCCGCAAGCTTGGATCCCTTGTCGGAACCCTCGCCACTGGTGGAGTTGCCGCAACCGGTGAGCGCGGTCCCCGTCAGCACGAGCATGCCGGCGCCCGCCAGCTGCAAAAAGTGACGGCGCGACACGGCCGTCCTCGTCATATCCGTCATGTCCATCACCGCGCCTAGTGCAGAATCTTGGACAGGAACTCGCGGCAGCGCGGGTTCTCGGGGTTATCGAAGAAGTGCTCGGGCGTGCCCTCCTCCAGGATGCGGCCGTCCTCCATAAAGATGACGCGGTCGGCCACCTGGCGCGCAAAGCCCATCTCGTGCGTCACGCAGATCATGGTGATGTCCTCCTGCGCGAGCTCAATCATAACGTCCAGAACCTCCTGGACCATCTCGGGGTCGAGCGCCGAAGTCGGCTCGTCAAACAGGATGATGGGCTGCTTGGTGCACAGGGCGCGGGCGATGGCGATGCGCTGCTGCTGACCACCCGAGAGGTTCTGCGGATACTCGCCGGCCTTATGCGCCATGCCGACGCGCTTGAGCGCGGCGATGGCGACCTCGGTCGCCTCCTCCTTGCTCTTCTTTTGTAGCTTGATGGGCGCGAGCGTCAGGTTGCCGAGCACCGTCATGTTGGGATACAGGTTGAACTGCTGAAACACCATGGAGCTATACTTGCGGGCCATCTCCAGGTGATTCTTTTTGGTGAGCGGCGTACCGTCGATGATGACCTCGCCCGACGTGGGCTCCTCAAGATAGTCGACGCAACGGATGAGCGTCGACTTACCCGAACCGGAAGGCCCGATCATTACGAGCTTCTCGCCGCGCTTGACGGTGAGGTTGATATCTTTGAGCACATGCAGGTCGCCAAAGTACTTGTTGAGATGCTTGATCTCGATCATGTCTGCCATGAATGTCCCTTCCCTGCGTTAATACGAATTGCACTATTGTACGGAAAGAACCACGTTTCCGCAGTCCACGCTGCATCCCCGTAAAGAACCCGCAACCTTCCACCCACTCATTGGGCACTCGGGCACTCATTGGGGACAGACTTAAATGAGTACCCGGGAAGTGGGCACTCATTTAAGTCTGTCCCCAATGAGTGCCCTTCAGCTGCCATCAAAAAAGGGGCGCGACCGCAATGGTCACGCCCCCTCAACATCAACTATATGCCGCTCGGTCCCTACGCGAGTTTGGCTCCAACGATCTTTGCTGCTGCCGGCTTATCGAAGTTGCCGCCAGTGGCCTTACCCAGAGCGCCCATGACCTGGCCCATCTGCTTCTTGGACGTGGCGCCCAGCTCGGCGATGACCTGCTCGATCAGGGCCTCGAGCTCCTCGCCCGAAACCTGCGCGGGCAGAAGGCTCTCCAGAATCTTGACCTGCTCGGTCAGGTTGTCGGTACGCTCTTGGTCGGTGCCGGCCTTGATGGACATCTCCAGCGTCTCGCTCGTCTGCTTAATCAGACGCTTGATCATGCTGTTGACGTCTTCCTCGGTCACATCGCGGCGCTCGTTAACCTCGATATTCTTCACCTCGGCCTTAACCTGGCGAATGATGGACAGGCGAACCTTGTCCTTGGCCTTCATGGCGGCGATCATTTCCTGCTGCAGCTCTTCGTTGGTCATCTGCAAATCCTCCTCAATAGTGCGGGCGGCACTCGCGCGAGCACCGCCCCATGATTACTCAGTCGTCGACGAATTGTCGGTCGAGCTCTTGGTGACACCCTTCAGGCTCACGTTGTAGGGTACGTCCTTGGGCATGGGGTTGACGGTGATGTCGGCGTCCTTTTTGTACTGCTCCAGCCACTCGCTATATGCAGTGCTGGCCGCCTGCGTCTTCACCACGTTGGAGACGTACTTCTTGATGGCCTTGGGTACCTGCTTGATATCATCGACCTGGCTATCGACATGGAAGTAGTCAGTGCACTTGATAATGTGATAGCCGTACGTCGACTCGACCACGCCGCTCACATCGCCCTTGTTGAGCCCCTCGAGTGCCGTCTGGTAGCTGTCGACGAAGGTGGTGAGCTTGTCCCAGCCCACGTCGCCCTTCTTCTCCTTGGAACCGGTGTCGTCGGAATACTGCTTCACAGCGTCTTCGAAGCTCAGCTCGCCGGAGTTAATCTTGTCCAGGCACTCCTGCGCCTTGGCCTTGGCGGCAGCCTTGTCCTCGTCGGATGCCTCGGAATCGACCTTGATCAGGATGTTCGACGAGCGGCGGGCATCGTTGTACTTCGACAGGTTCTCGTTGATGTAATCGACGATCTCGCTGTCCTCGGGCTTGCTGGTAGGCGCCACGGCTTCCTTGAGCTTTTGCTGCGCCAGACTCTCCTTGAGCGAATCCTTGTAGGTATCCTCGGTATAGCCGTAGGTCTTGAGGGTCTTCTTAAAGGCCTTGGCACCGCCCGCGCTCTTGCATGCGTCCTTCCAAGCCTTCTCGACCTCCTCGTCCGACACCGTCACGCCGTTCTCCTTCTGTGCCTGTTGAAGCAGAATCTGCTGCGTGTAGGAGTCGATGAGTTGCTTGCGGTACTTCTTGGGCGTAAGGTCGTTGTTGACCAGGTACTGCGCCCAATCCTTGTCCTTGGTATAACCATAGGACGTGCGCATGCTCATGATCTGCTTGGTCACGGTATCCTCGGTGAGGTTGGTGCCGTTGATGGTGGCGGCAACGCCGCCGGTGAGCTTGTAGCCCGAGGTGTCCTCGGTCTGCGACATAAGACCGGAGCACGCCATGGCCGAGACGGAAAGCAACATTGCCAGCACGCCGATAACCACCAGAACAATCTTGACGGTCTTAGACACGTACGTCTTGCGCTGCTTCTTACGAGAGCTGGAGGCAGCGCGAGTCTGCTGCTCGGGCGTCGGCGCGGCCTCGGAGTTCTTTTTCTTATTTGCCATAGTTGGCCTTTCGCATAACGAATCGAACAAACGCCATTGTGTCACAACGCGGCCCCCGCGACAAAAGGAACGTCCCCAGGGGCCGGATTTAAAAGTGGCGGCGGATGGCTTCGACCATGCCTTGGGGCGTGGTCTGGCCGAGCACATCGGCCGCGGTGTCCGCGTCCATAAAGATATTCATAAGCGCTTGCAGAGCCTCGACCTGGCCGCCCGGCTCGGCAATGCCCAAGTTGATGACGATCTGCGCCGGCACAGGGGCACCCATGCCCGCCATAGCATTGAATGTCACGGGCGTGGCCGGCTTCACCACCGCGATGTAGGGCTTAGCCACAAACCCCGGATCGGTATGCGGGATGGCAATGTTGGCCGCCGGCATGGCAAGCCCTGTGGGATAGGCATCCTCGCGCGTGCGGACGGCGTCGAGCCAACCGGTGCCAATGTAGCCGCGTGGGGCAAGTTCGCCTTCGAGTCGCGCAAGCACCTCATCAGGCGTCGCACACTCCCAATCAAAAAACACCAGCTCAGGCGTAAACAGCGCTTCGTTATCCGCCATATCGTCCTCCAAAGTTGCATGAGGGCCACAATGCTCAATATGATAGCGAAACGGAGTATGCAAGGTTAGCCGAGGATCCCGATGAGCTCGAGTGCGCGCGCGGGCGTCAAGCATACCTCGGGCATCGCCTCCAACATGCGTCGGTCGCTCGTGATTACGTAGTCGACATCCGCCGTATCGCCCGATGCAATGATGAGATTGTCCTCAAGGTCCGGCATACGCTTGCCAAGCATACGCGCCATCTCGCATTCCGCCAACGAAAGCGGAGAAGCCGTTGCCACCTGCATCATATGCTCGATACAGGCCCATGCAGCCGGACCGAACGGAGCGTTAACCCCATTCACATTCCGCTGAGCTAGACGCCGCGGCACAATGTAGAACAGGTCCTTTGCCGTCGTTGGCGCGTACAGAAGGTCAATCTTTCCCGCCTCGGCCAACTCAATCAATCTTTTCGCCTCGTCGAACGCTCCCTCTTGCAGGTAATAATCGAGCCAAACGTTTGTGTCTACCAAGAGTCGTTTTGCCGCAATCATCGGCAATTCGCCTCTATGCCAGCGATCATCGCATCGTACATGTCGTCGCGTACGGCACCCCAGTTGTCTGCCGATGATTCAGCTGGCGCAAAATCCGCCGCGCTCAACCCCAATGAGAAAAAAGCCAGCCCGCATCCCTGCTCGGCCAGACTCTCCGCACGGGGTGCCTCGCACCTATCCTCCACCATAAATCCTGGCAACGTCTGATGCTCGACAAGGTAGGTCCAAAGCGCACGAATAGCGTCACTCGGCCCCAGCCCATTGCGAGTCAGGACCGCATCGCCGCCAGCCTTGAGCATAGGGTCGATTCGCGTGTTGAGCTGCACTGTTGCTGTTGCCATGGCGACTCCTCTCTGCTTGCTGGCAGTATAGCAAACTTGAGAGGCCACACAAAAAGAGCCCCGCCCGCGTACGGACGGAGCCCTATCAACTTTTTTCGATCGCTTGCGTCCCAAAGAGCGCTCAGCGAACTCTCTTACACGCGACTAGCGTGCCGCATCAATTGCCACTTTGCCGCTCTCCAGCACGTGGACGCGGCCGTCGGCGAGCATTTGCACGACCTCGGGATACAGCACGTGCTCAATCGCGTGGATGTGCTCCTCGAGCGTGTCGACATCCCAGCCCTCCTCGACAGCCAGCGCACGCTGGGCGATGATGGGACCGTTGTCGTAGACCTCGTTGGCAAAATGCACGGTCACGCCAGTTACCTTGACGCCGCGCGCAAAGGCATCGTCAATCGCATGCGCACCGGTAAAGCTCGGCAGCAGCGCCGGATGCAAGTTGACCACGCGGTTGGGAAACGCCGCCAACAGAGGCGTGTGCACCATGCGCATGTAGCCGGCCATGACCACATACTCGCAGCCGCGCTCGAGCAGCTCGTGCGCGATGATCTCGTCGGCGGCAATAGGGTCGGCATAGACATCCTTGGACAGCGTGAGCGTCTGGATGCCCGCGCGCTCAGCGCGCTGCAAACCCTTAGCCGAAGGACGGCTCGACACCACAAGCTCAATCGAGGCGTTGAGCTTACCGGCGGCGATCAGATCGATCAGCGCCTGCAGGTTGGTACCCGAACCGCTGATGAGCACACCGATCTTAAGCGGCTCGGCCGTATCGGTGGCGGTCGGACGGGTATAGGGCACAAAGTCCAGGCCCTCGGCGGCAGCCATCTGCTCGTTAGCGCTCATCGGAGTACACGACCTTACCGGAACCCTCGACGCACTCGCCCACGCGGAACGGCTTCTCGCCCAGCGCGACCAGGGCCTCGGTAACCGCGGCCTCGTCCTCGGGGGCGACGATCAGGCACAGGCCAACGCCCATGTTGAAGGTCTTGCATGCCTCGTTGGGGGCGAGCTCGGCCTGGCGCGACACGTAGGTGATGACGGGAGGAACGTCCCAACCCATCTCGGCGCCGTTGCGGGTGACCACGGCGTCAACGTCGTCGGCGAGCGCGCGGTTGAGGTTCTCGGTAATACCGCCGCCGGTGATGTGGGCGACAGCATGCACGTTGGCGCCGCCGCGCAGCAGCTCAAGAATCGGCTTCACATAAATGCGCGTGGGGGCCAGCAGGGCGTCAGCCAGCGAAGCGCCACCGAGCTCCTCGAGCGGACGGCTCAGCTCCTCGGCCTTAGCGGCGGCCTCGGGCGTGCCCGGCTTGATGCCGTCGACGCCGATGACCTTGCGCACGAGCGAGTAGCCGTTGGAGTGCACGCCGGTGGAAGGCAGGCCCAGGATCACGTCGCCGGGGCGGACGTTTGCGGGGTCGAGCATCTTGGGACGGTCGACGACGCCCACGGTAAAGCCGGCGAGGTCGTAGTCGGCCGGAGCCATGACGCCCGGGTGCTCGGCCATCTCGCCGCCCACGAGCGCGCAGCCCGCGAGCTTGCAGCCGTCGGCCACACCCTTGATAATCTTTGCCATGTGCTCGGCCTCTATGTGGCCAATGGCAACGTAGTCCAGGAAGAACAGCGGCTCGGCGCCCGAAGCCAAAATGTCGTTGACGCACATAGCGACCAGATCCTGGCCCACCGTCTCGTGACGGTCCATGATCTGGGCGAGCACGAGCTTGGTGCCCACGCCGTCGGTACCGCTGATCAGGATCGGGTCTTCCATATCCTTAAGCGCGGCGGCCGAGAACAGGCCGCCAAAGCCGCCGATGCCACCGATAACCTCGGAACGGTTAGTGTCCTTGACCATCTGCTTAATCGCGTCGACGGCGCGGCCGCCCTCGGCGGTATCGACGCCGGCGTCCTCGTACGTCACATGCTTGCTGTCGCCCATCTGAGCCTTCCTCTCCCACTACCGTGGCGCCGCACGGGCGCCAAACGGTGCTCATAGTTGCGTTCATTTCGGCGCGCGCCATAACAGCACGCGCCGTCATATCAACAAAACAGCAGGTAAAACCTACCAAAATAAACCTGTCCCCATATGGCAGGTTTTATGCCTCGCCGTGCTCCTCTTCCCAGCTGCGGTCGTCGTATTTCTCGATCACGGCGTCGTCGTCAAAGTGCAGCGGCTTGTCCAGGTTGCGGGGCTTAAAGCCCTCCATAAACTTGTCGCGGCCAAAGCTCTCGGGAATCGCCACGGGGTAGCGGCCGGTAAAGCACGCATCGCAGTAACCGCCCTTGGGCATGACCTTAAGCAGGCCCTCGACCGAAAGGAAGGCCAGCGAATCGGCGCCGATATACTCGCAAATCTCGTCGACCGTCTTGTTGGCGCTGATAAGCTGCGACTGCACGTCGGTATCGATACCGTAGAAGCACGGCCAGATGACCTCGGGCGAGTTGATGCGGATATGAATCTCCTTGGCGCCGGCGTTGCGCAGCATCTTGACGAGCTGCACCATGGTGGTGCCGCGCACGATGGAGTCGTCGATGACGACCAGGCGCTTGCCCTCGATGTTGTCGCGCAGCGGGTTGAGTTTCATACGCACGCCCATGGCGCGCAACTCCTGCGTAGGCTCGATAAACGTACGGCCCACGTAGCGGTTCTTGATAAGGCCCTCGCCAAAGGGAATACCGCTCTCGTGCGAATACCCCTCCGCAGGCGGCAGGCCGGAGTCGGGCACGCCGATGACCAGGTCGGCCTCGACAGGCTCCTCATGTGCCAGCTGACGACCCATGTCGTAACGGCAGGCATAGACGCTCTTGCCGTTCATGATGGAGTCGGGGCGGGCAAAGTAGACCTGCTCAAAGATGCAGTTGGCGGGCTCTTCGGCTGCAGGCACGCCCTGCTCGGATACCAGGCCCTCGGCGCTGATGCGCAAGATCTCGCCGGGACGGACGTCACGGACGTACTCGGCACCCACGATGTCGAGTGCGCAGGTCTCGGAAGCAACGACCCAGCCGCCGGCGCGCGTGACACGGACGGCGGAGTCGACCGTCGCGGCGCCGTCCTGCGACGGCAGCTGCGAAACGGCTGCGGCATCGGCCTGGTCCAGACCCTCGTCCACCAGCTTGCCCAGCACGAGCGGGCGAATGCCGTGTGGATCGCGGAATGCGTAGAGCGCCTGCTCGTTGATGAGCGTCATGGCGTAGCCGCCGCGCACGAGCTCCATGGTCTTGCGAATACCCTCGCGCAGGTGGCCCGTACGCTGGGTAAAGTAGCCGATAAGCTTGGTCGCGACCTCGGAATCCGAATTGGAGAGGAACGGCACGCCCAGCTCGATCAGCTGACGGCGCAGCTCGTCGGTGTTGACGAGGGTGCCGTTGTGCGCGAGCGCGATAATGACGCTATTGATGGTAGAGAGGTGCGGCTGAGAGGCTTCCCAGCTCTTGGCACCGGCAGTGCCGTAGCGCACATGACCCACGGCCAGCTGGCCGGAGAGCGTCGACAGGTCGGCGTTGGAGAACACGCGGTCGAGCAGGCCCAGATCTTTGCGGACCATAACCGTGCCGCCGTCACCCACGGCGATTCCAGCCGATTCCTGGCCACGGTGCTGCAGCGCACGCAGGCCAAAGTACGTCAGTCGAGCCACGTCGCGATCGGGCGCCCAGACACCAAAAACGCCGCATTCCTCATGCAGCTGGTCGGAGTCCGGATCATACGTCGACATGGCGTTCACCTGTCCCGCGGCACGCTCGGCCGCGCGGATGGTTTCTTGAGACATGGCATCCCCTCAGAGCCTCGTATTTTGGCGTTACCCGCCTTATTATACGCACGGTGCGACGCGCTCCCCAGCGCATGAGCAGCGCTTTTTAAAAGCCCACCGAGCTAATAATCCGTTTTGCGGCCAAACATTTTATCGGTCTGTCCAGCGCAAGCGCCCGCGCCCCCAGATGGCCGCCGCGTCCGCCGTTGGGGATTACAAAGTTGCAATTGGGACGTTCGTCCTGTCTTTTGGCAGGTCGGCGACGTATCCTTATAACCGACAACAAAGCGAGAAAGGTTCTGTATGGATCGAAACGAACTCGACCCCAGCGTCCCCAGCGCCACGGAGGTCAAGAAGATCCCCCTCATCATTAAGGTGTACGCCGTCCTGTGCATCCTATCCGGCGTGGGCACGCTCCCGTCGGTCGCCGCCTTTATGTGGCAGGTCATCACCGCGCTCATCAACGGCAACGCCGCTGCCAAGCTCGGCGACAACACGCTCGTCGCGGCTGGACTCATCGTCGCCGGCATCATGCTCTCTGCGGCAAGTGCCGTCATCCTGATCATCTTTGGCCTGGACCTTATCAAAAACCAGCGCCGCAACGCCGCCCGCCTGTCCTACATCCTTATTGCATTCACCGTCGTCGAGCTTTTGGTCGACGTGATGCTCCAAGGTATCGGGCTCTTCTTGCTTCGTCCCGCTATTCAGCTCGGTATCCTCATCGCGCTTTCAGCCACCGTCGATCCCACGCTGCGCCAGGAGCGCGAACTGCAGCGCCGCCTGCAGGAGATGCTCGACCGCGACGCCGCCGCCGAGGGCATGCTCGGCCGCGATGAAACCGGCGAGGGCTACATCAAGCTCAACTACTTCAACCTGTTCTGGGTATTCCTCGTCTGCTGCGTGCTCGGCCTGATCGCCGAGGACATCTGGCACATGACGGTCGACGACCCAGGCGTCTACCAGGACCGCGCCGGCATGCTGTTTGGTCCCTTCAGCCCCATCTATGGCTTTGGCGCCGTACTCATGACCATGGTGCTCAACCGCTTCTATAAAAAGAACCCCGTCATCATTTTCCTGGTAAGCGCTGTGCTCGGCGCGAGCTTTGAGGTGTTCGTGGGCTGGTTTATGCAGACCTCATTTGGCGTGGTCTCGTGGAGCTACTCGCACATGAAGCTGTTTGGCATGCCCGACCCACTCGCCGTTCTTACGGGCGGACGCACCTGCACGGGCTTTGCCTGCCTGTGGGGCCTGGGTGGCCTTATCTGGATCAAGCTGCTGTTGCCGAGGCTGCTCAAGCTCATCAACATGATTCCGTGGAAGAGTCGTTACTCGGCTACCGTCATCTTTACCGTCATTATGCTGGTCGACGGCGTCATGACGCTGCAGTCGCTCGACTACTGGTACCAGCGCGTCAACGGCACGGAGCCGGATATTCCCGTCGCGCAGTTCTACGGCAAGTATTTCGATAACGACTATATGGAGAACCGCTTCCAGAGCATGACCATGAGTCCCAAGGATGCGACGCGCGTGTAGCGCCAAGCAATGCCGAGATTTTCCAACGCACAGAAAAGCCCGCTGGCAGACTGATTTGAACTGCCAGCGGGCTTTTTGTTGGCGAGTGCTGCTGCCGGCATTACGCCTCGCGCTCGACCTCGCTCACACATTCATTTTTGATGGTACCGACGAGCGCCTGCAGCGCATCGACCACATGCGGGCGAATGTCCCCGCCAATGAGCACGAGCATGATGTCGTCGCCCACGGTAAGCTCGCCGTTCGCCAGCCACACGCGCACATAGCCGATACCCGGCATCGCGCGCGTTGCCTCGATAGCGGCCTGCACCTTTTCGGCATCGAAGCCAAACACCATGCCGCCCACCTTATGTCCAGGCGCCACACCATCTGTCTCGACCCCACGCACCTCGGACTTAGGCGTCGCACGCACCACACCGTTATGCGTCAGGTACATACCGCACGCAGATGCCGACGAATCGGCCTTGGCCTCGCGCAGCCAAGCATCAATCGAAGGCATCGGTTTGCCACTTTCAAGCATCATTTCTCCCTTTTACCGTCGTCGAGTAGCTCATTTGGGACGGGGCTTTTTAGCTACTCTTGAACAACTTATTCCTCGACCGGCGTGAGCACCATGACGGCGCGCGTATTGCTAAATGACAGCGAGCGGCAGGTCACAAGCGTTACGACCTTCGTTGCCGAAGCGGCGCGGTCGCCTGCGTCGCTCGCCACGGCAGAGGCACCGTCGAGCATCTCGGACAGGTAATTCTTCAGTCCGTCATCGCCCTCAAAGTTGGGCGTGCGCGCCTTGGCATACGTGTCCTCGACCACCTTGGTCGCCAGTGGGCGCAACTTATACGTCGCATCGCGCGTAATGTAGTACACGTATTCTATGCTGTCGAACGTCGCCTGATCGGTCGTACCCGAAATCACGTTGAACATCGAACCGTCGTTCATGTGATGACCGTAAATCGTGGTCTGCTGATCCACCATGCCCGGCGCGGTGTCGTCGCTATCCAAGAAGATGGCTCCCGAGGCATTGGCGGTGCCGTCGAACAGCGTGTTGAGGTACTTGGAGTTGTTGTTGGTCTGCACCACGGGGTAGTTGATGTTGGTGCCGGGCGCGTAAATCCAACCCACAACCTCGGGATTTGTCTGGGCAAGCGCATTGAAGTCGATAATCGGCACGCCGCTGGCGTCCTTGTCGCTCACATATTGTTTTTCGATCTTTTGATACGACTCGCTCGCCTGCTTGTAGCCAATCTGCGCGTTGATAAAGATGGCGGCCGCAGCAACGATTAGGCCGATGCCGATAATGATGAGCAAGATGGGGATAACGGAGCGACGCTTTTTGCGCGGCGTCTCGGTATAGCTCGATGGCGCGGTATGCGCCGAAGAGCGAGGTGACTTCTTGGCCGTACTGTATGACGAAGGGCGATATGCAGCAGGAGTATCCTGACGGCGATGCTTCGCCGGCGTCACGGGGCGCGGCGCGCGCGGCTGCTGAGGAGAGGATGTCCGACCCTGCTGCGGCGCGCGGGCTGCTCCCGACGTGGCTGGATCGGGAATCCGAGAAGCCGAAAAACGCTTTCCCTGATAGTCGGACATGGCTCTCCTTATGCTGCAAATGGACTGGCAGAGCGCTTAGGCGTCAGCCATCTCCTGCTTCATCTTCTCGATAACCTTGCGGTACTCGGGGTCGCAAGCGCCCAGAATCTGCGTGGCGTAGATCGCGGCATTCTTGGCGCCGTTGATGGCCACACAGGCAACGGGCACGCCCGAAGGCATCTGCACCATCGACAGTAGCGAGTCCATACCACCCAGGTCACTCGTCTTCATAGGCACGCCGATGACCGGCAGCGGCGTAAAGGCCGCCACGACACCGCCCAGGTGAGCAGCCTTGCCGGCAGCAGCGATAATCACCTTGATGCCGCGGTCAGCAGCAGTCGAGGCCCACTCATGGACCTTCGCCGGCGTACGGTGCGCGCTTGCAATCACGAGCTCATAGGGCACGCCTAGCGCCTCGAGCTCGGCGGTGCAACCTTCCATAACGCCCAGATCGGACTTGGAGCCCATGATGATCCCGACAACCGGCTTCTGATCTGCCATAAACAAAGACCTCCTGTTGAGAGCGGTGACGCGGCGAATCCGCGACCCTTAACTGCAAATAATTCAAGTATAGCCGCCGATGCTGATGTGTTCGGCGGGAGACGGAACGCTTTGCGAGATTAAGGCCGAAGGGTCGGAGCTTTCCGCCTACATTCAAAAAGCGTGCCCACCATCCTTGGGTGGGACGGCGGGCACGCTTGCTTAGCTGTTGCTGGGGCTACTTAGCCTTGCTGCGACGATGGAAGAAAGCGCCGATCGCGGCGATGATGGCGCCAAGACCACCGACGGTCGCGACGGTCGCCGCCGTCTGGTCTCCGGTATTGGGAATCGCCGAACCGTTCTTCTTGCTGCCCTGGGTCTTGTCGCCTGCGGGCTTGCCCGCCTGGTTGCCGCCGTTCGAGCCATTGCCGGAACCCTGGTTGCCCGAGCCGCCCTGATTGCCGGAATCGGCATCCTTGAGGCTCTCAATAGCCAGCTTGAGCTGGTCATAGGCCGCCTGGAGCTGGGTGTCGGAAGCATTCTCAGCACCCAAGACGTCCTCGGCGTAGGTAATGGCATCCGTCAGGGCCTTGACAGACTCGGCCGTCTTGCCCCTGGTGTCAGTCTCCTTCGCCTGCTTGACCAGGGCCTTGAGCTGCTTCTTAGTCGGTTTCTCGACCGGGGCCACCGGGGTCTTCTCGAGCGCGCCGCGGGCGCTCTCGAGCGCCCTGAGCGCCTGGTCGACCTCGTCCTGCGTGGCTTTCTCGTCGCTCAAGATGGCGCGGGCGCTCGCCAGGGCGTTCTCGAGCGCCGTCCAGGAGGCCTCGGTGTAGTCACCGGCCTTGAGGTCGCCGGCAGCAACCTCGGCATCAACCTTTTCGATCGCGGTAGCGAGATCATCCTTCGCCACCGGATCGGGGACGGCCGTACCGTAGAACTTGAGCTCCGCCATGCTGCAGTAGGCATCAACGTTGCCACCGCCGGCGTGAATCACCTTGACGGTCACGTAGCGACCGCGCGCGGCGCCAAAGCTCATCTGTTTCCAGTCGCCACGGTCGGTGAGCACGCGGCCGTCGTTGTCGAAGGCGAACGTACCCATCGACGCGGCGGTGCCCATCTCATAACCGTCGGCAGTGTCGGAGACCAGTATCTCGGCCTCGAAGATATCGCCGTTAGTGCCGCCGTCCTGGCGCGGCAGGAATGTAACGTCGGTGAGATCGTAGTCGCGGCCCAGGTCGACACTCAGATACTGGGGCATACCGGTCCCATGGGCCCAGTCGCTGTGCCAAAGCGTCCGCTCGTCGCCGTCGAGAGCGTTGACGGCGTTGCTGCCCTCGTAGTCGGCCTCACTCGAGAAGCCGGCCACCTTGACGTTCTTGCGGTTCTCGGGCGTGTTGATAAGAATCTTCTCATCGACAGGGCGCATCTTGAGGCCGTCGATTGCCTTCTCGATCTTGGCTGTGGCGTCTGCGACATCCTTCTTGCTATAGCTGCCTTGGCCGCCGTCGAGGAGCTTCTGAGCCGCCTCGACCGCAGCGGTGAGAGCTGCATAGGAATCCTTAGTGTAGACGGATTCGCTGTAGCCCGCGGCCTCGGAAAGCGCTGCCACGAGCGCAGAGGTATCGACACCAGCCTTGACCTCGACCTCATAGGATGCGGTCTTGGAGGGGTCGAGTACCGACGCCACCGTGATCTTTGCCTTGCCGGCCTTGTTGGCACGCAGGTAGTAGCTCACGCTATCGCCAGCCTGAACAGCGGAGACGCTTACCACAGAGGGGTCGGAGCTCTCGACCGTCACATAGGGGTAGCCGGCGCTCTCAGGCGTGGCCTTGGCGTCGACGAGCGTAACGTCGCCTTCAAAGAACTCGGTCTGGTTCTTGCCTAGCTCGACACCCTCGATGGCCTCGACACCCTGCGTGTAGTTGAAGTTGACCTCACGCAGTGTGAGCATCTGGTCACCCGATGCCTCAAGCGGCGTGAGGTCAACCTTGGTCGCCTTCTTGCCCTTGTTCTCGGCAGAGAGGCCAAAGGCGTAGCGAGCCCGGAAGGAATCGTACTCCCCGCCCGCGAACTCTTGGGTCGAGCCATCCTCGAACGTCACGACAGCCTTGATCTTCTGCACGGTTCCGTTGCCACCGTTGCGGTTAACGACCTCGACACTATCGAGTTTCGAAGGCGTCTTAAATGCGAATGTCATCGTGGTGGGAAGCTTCACGTAACTCGGAAGCTTACCCTCGCTGTCCCAGTTGCCGCTCCAGTTCCATAGGAACTCAAAGCCGTTGTCGCCCTCGTTATTATCGAACAGCGCGTTATAGCTCTTCTGCTGGATAAGTTTCTCGACGTTGGTCCCGTCGTCGGTCGTGAGCTCATCGTTGGTCATCGTGATGTTGAAGGCATCCTGACCGTACTCGGCGACCGTTGGCTGAGGAACATCCGGCATCGTCACCGTGCCGTCGCTCGCAAACTCAAGTGCGTCGCATGCCGGACCGATGAGCCAAGATGTCGAGGGCAGTTCGACCTTGCCGGCGGTCTTGGCCTTGAGCTTGAAACTCGCCACCGCGCCGGTACCGTTGTAGAGCTTGCCATCGCCGCGGTTGGCAAAGGCGAGATTGATAGTCTGCGTTCTGTCCGCGAACTGGACCTTCTCGCGAGACAGGTTCTCCATGCCGGCAGTCGAGCCGTCCTGCGCGATGCTCTCGGACACAAACTCGAACTGGTCGCTCTTGAAGTTGACGAGAGCGCCCAGGGCGTTGACGTTCTTGGCGTCGGCCGCATAGACATCAACGGTGATCTCATCACCGGCCTCGACCTCGGTCTTGCTCGGAATCACCGCGAGCGAACCTGCGACCTTGCCCTTTTGTTTAGTGCCGCCGTCAAGACCCGCCATGGTGAACGAGTAATCGTAGACGTCGTAAACGCCGTTATCGTTGAGGTCGGCGAAGTGGTCGCGGATCTGCGAACCGAACGTCGGGGTATCGGGCTCGCGATTCTCGAGGCCCAGATAGTTCTTCATGTTGGAGTAGTCTCCGTCGGAGATCGTGGCCTTGTTGAGGTTGGAGCCCACGGCGAAGCCATCCGTGCCGTCGGTCTTGTAGATGGCAATCTCGGACGCGGAGAAGAAATTGCCGACCGAGGCGAGCGGTGTCATGCGCACGTAACGGGCGGCCACGGTGCCGTCAAACGCTACCGTCTTACAATCAGCGGAACGTGCCCAATCGACCTCCTGGCTCGTCCAGTGGACGCCATCGAGACTCGTCTCAACACGCATCTTGGTCACAGTGCCGTTGCCGGCGTCATCGCGCGGATAGTACTCGAGCTTATCGAGCTTGTAAGCGCGTCCATAGTCAACGGTAAGCGCCTTGCCCAGATCGTTGCCACCGGAGTGGAAACCGCCGTCGCCCGACTGGAACTCATGGTCGAAGGCGAGCTCGGCCTTATGGCTGCCGTAAAGTGAGCCCTCCCAGGTGATTTGCTCGGCGTCGGGGACGTTCCGCCACGGATCGAGTGCGGAGTTCGCCTCGAGCACATCGCTCCAGGCGGAGTAACCCTCGGCGTTGCGCGAACGAATCTGGTAGGTGTGCTTGCTATTGTAGGCGAGGTCGGTGTGCGTGAACTCGGCCGCATCACCCACGGCAAACACAGTGCCGTCGACCTTAAGGTCGTAGGAGGTAGCACCATCGACCTTTCCCCAGGTGAGCTTGATGCTCGTTGGGGTCGTGACGTCCTCGGGGGCAGCAAGGTTCGTGGGTGCGGAGAGGTTCTCGTTGAGGCGATCGGCTGTGAGCGTGGCGTCGGCATTCACGAAACCGCCCAGCTCAAGCGTCTGCGCCGCTGCAGCAACATCGGTCTTCGCGAACTTGACGTAGACCTTGGGGTTCGTGGTGATCTTGGTGTTGTTAAAGCTCTCGCCCTGCTCGGCCTCGGTGCCGTCCGCATCGCTGCCGTAGTGGTTGAGGTTGGGGGTCTCGCTGTAGAAGTAGACCGCCTGGCCGGCCTCGGGGGTCGCGGCGTCAAAGGTCTCCTGCGAGTCGACCTCAACCACGTTGAGTGCGGATCCGCCGTTCTTGGCGACAACGCTCGTGGGCTTGGCGGACACATTGGCCACGAAGGTCGTGGTGCGGTTGGAGTCGTAGCCGTTGTAGCCGCCCTTCGAGGCCTCGGCGGTAAAGGTCGCGGTGCCACCTGCGGCCTTGGAGCTGTAGACGGTGCTCACATGCTCACCGTAGGAGATATTGTCGATCGTGCCGTAGGAATCGTCCTCAGTCGTGTTGTTTTCGATGGAGGAGCCGTCGTCCTCGTACTGCGTAAAGGTGCCGTCGCCCTCGGTGGCGAAGAACTCGACGATACGCTGGCTACGGTCGGTACCCTTGGTGTTGGTGTCGCTCACGGCCTCGGGGTTGTTGTTCTCGGCGTACATCGGCACGATAGCGTTGGCCTTCACAAACAGCGGCAGCTTCCAAAGCGGAGCCTCGTAATTGTTGAGAACCTGGCCGCCGCGATACTGCTTACCCGAGAAGTAGTCGATCCAGATGGTGGGATCCTCCTCGGTGCCGTAGTTGGGGAGGTAAATCCCATTGCGAATGTCGTTGCCGTTCTCGTCTGCCTGGGTATCCTGATACACCGGTGCCACTAGGAAGTTCTCACCGAACATATACTGGTACTGCGTCGAAGTGCTTGCGGCGTACTCGGAGTTGTCGGAAAGCAGCATGGCGCGGATCATGGGCAGGCCGGCATCGCCGTTACCCGTGTCGATGTTGGCCGCCGAGGCCGCGCTCGTGTAGATATAGGGCATGAGCTGCGCCTTGAGCTTGAGGTAGAAGCGCGAGATGCCTGTGTAGGGATCGCCGTGCGTCATGGGCGATTTACGGTAGGTGCCCCAACCGTCCATGTCAAGCATAGAGGGCGTGAACGTCTTCCACTGGTAGTCACGCGCAGAGATGATGGGGTCGCCGCCAAAGATGCCATCCATGTCGGAGCCGATGTTGGGGTTGCCCGAAAGACTCTGACCGATATACGTGGGGATATGGAAGCGAATGTACTCCCAGTTACCGCCATACTGGTCGCCGGTCCAAATGCCACCAAAGCGCTGCGTGCCGGCCCAACCATCGAGCGTGATGATGTTGGGGCGCTTGTTAGCGCCGGTCGTCACCGTGTCATAAGCTGTCTTGATGCCATTAAGACCAAAGGAGTAGCCAGATCCAACCCAGGCAACGTCGGTCTTAAGGGTAGTGATGCCTCCCGTCTTGACCTCGGCGTCGAAGTCGCGAAGCAGATGCCACGGGGTCTCAGGGTTGCTGTCGGGCTCAAGGTTGGACTGGGTCCACAAGCCCGTGCTCACACCCTTGGAGTTGGCATACTCGGTGAACTTCTTAAGGTTGTCGACATTGGCACGCACAGCGTTAAGACGGTCGGCCGAGCTCGCTCCGTCGGAGTTGACGCCGCCGGTCTTGTAGTAACCGTTCTGGCCATAGCCGGCGCCGTAACCGTCGTTCGGCAGGAACCAGCCGAGCGGCATGTCGTTGTCCTCGTAGTCATCGATAACCTGACGAGCAGAGAACTGGCGGTCGAAATCGGTCGCTTTCATGTTCTCGGTATCAACCGTAGGGCCCTCACCGTTGAGCGTCTCGGCCGCAAGTGTGCCGTCGAGCTTGTAGCCCGTCGACATGCCAGACTCGTACTTAACGTCGCCCTTCTCGCTCGAGGACTTGCTGCCCTTGGTCTCCCACTTCTTTTGACCCGAGGTCGTTGACCAGCCATCACGGTTATAGGCATTAAGATGACCAAGGTAGAACCCGTACTCGGGCAGCAGTACCGGGTTACCGGTCACCTTGTAGTAGTCCTGCAGCATCTCGGTTGCCACGTTCGAAGCGCCCTCGTTGGTCGCCACGAAGTAGTAGGCATCAAACTCATTCTCGCTGTGCAAAGTCGTGACCGTCGATGAGTCCGTGGAACCGAAGTCGTAGGAACCCTCTGCAAACGTGTTTCGGAGTACGCCGTAGCCGTCACTCGTCCAATAAAACGGGTTGGGCGAGGCAACGCCGCCATCAGTCCAGTTGTTCGTGTTGGAGATGGCGATGGTCTGGTTGGTGTGCAGGAAGCGTCCGTTCTGGGTGCCGCCGCCAAAGAAGTTCTCGGACTTCTCCTTGGCGAGCGTCTGGACGGTACCCTTCTTATCAAGGTCGAGGGACGCGGACTCGGAAACCACGACACGGTCGCCTGACTTGATACTCATCTTGCCAGTCGCCTTGTCCAGGATCACGGTCGCCTTTCCGCCGGTGATCTCGATAGTGTCGCCCTTGTCGGCAACCGTCGCGCTCGGCTTGCTGTAGGTGTCCGAGGTATCGGGCTGAGCCTGGATTTTAGCCGTGTGGGACTTACTGCGCGGTGTGGCGTAATCGGAAAACTCACCCTTGGGGTCGACGTTATAACGGAAAATACCGTCCTCGAGGAACGTAATACGGCCCTTGATGCCGTCAGCGAAATCGATGTCGACGACATTCGAGGCAGACTGGGACACGGTCGCTGAGTCGACGCCCTTGAGTGGCGTGGCAATCGCCTGCTGGGGATTGGCAAACACGAGCGTCGCTGCAGTGGCAACGAGGACCGCGCTTCCCTTCACCCACCGTTTCGTAAAAATGGAATTCCTGCGCACCTGGGCTCCTTTCTTCCGACATGCCGAGGACGCCCCCCCCCCGGCAGCATGGGAAAACGTATCAAACGGGGATGTTCGGTACATTCCGCACAATGGGGCCACCCGTTACCAAGGGGCCAACTGGTAGTAACCAGATAGCCACCTACTAGGTCATATCAATATATGGGAGCACTTGCGCAACCAAGTTCGGAATTCTCCCAGCGGCAGTAAAATGAGCGTCAACGACAAGGTGGGCTTAATAAGCCATACCAATTGGTTCTTCAGTCAAATACCAATCTAGCAAAAATGTACTGTTTATCTGGTATTACACAGACCATACCTTTCCCTCGGGAACTGGGCTTCGCGAAGTTTCCCGAGGGAAAGGCTCAGCCGCCACCCTGCGACCTACCGGATATTGCCATGACGTACGTTGACTGATTTGGTTTGGAAAAAGGTTGATGGAGAGTGATGGGCAGTTAGTTCAGATACGTATAATTTGGCCGTGGCCTTGGGCACAAAATTGCCGCTTGGAAGCCGACGCGGACCCAATATTGGGCCGTTCCCGGCTTGGCTGAGCATCTTGATCGATTCAGATTGCCAAAAGTAGGCCGAATGAGTCCAAATCGATCTTCTCCTACTCTCTAATAAATACGAATTTGAACTAACTGTCCAGAGGCGTCCTCGACTAACAGTAAAAAGGCCTCCATACAAAACGTGGGCCCTGCCGCTCGAACGAACGGCAGGGCCCACACTCATTTTCTATTTAGCCCTAGTCATCGCACAAAGCCCCTTCGGCAGCACACGGTGCAACCGAGTCACCGTAGGCCGGGGCGGGAGGCGGTCCTTTCTCTCGGAAAACTTCGCGAAGCCCAGTTTCCGAGAGAAAGTGTCCGGCTGCCGCCCCGGCCGACCAGGTCACATTACACCGTGTGCTGCGGCAGGTCCTGCAGGGCGATGACGTCCATGCCCATGTCGTTGGCGCTGCCGTGACCCTGCTGGTCCTCACGCACCGCCTCGATGGCACTCACGTACGTGTTGGCGGCAGACATCGCGGTCACGCAGGTCACACCGCGTCGCACTGCCTCGGTGCGCAGCAGATAGCCGTCGCCGCGCGAGCCCGGACCGTACGGCGTGTTGATGATCACCGCGATCTTGCCATCGGCGATGAGGTCGCCGATGTTGGGGCGCTCGCCGTCGTGCGGGCCGCTAATCTTCTCCACGATCTCGCACGTCACGTTGCCTCCACGCAGCACGCGCGCCGTACCCTCGGTAGAGCAGATGTCAAAGCCCAGATAGCGCAGGATACGGGCGACCGAAAGGATATGGCGCTTGTCGCGGTCGCACACGCTAATGAACACCTTGCCGCAACTCGGGTCGGGCAGCTTGTAGTCGATCGCCAGCTGCGTCTTGGCGTATGCCTCGGGATAGCTCTTGGCGATACCCATGACCTCGCCCGTCGACTTCATCTCGGGCCCCAGGATGACGTCGGCGCCCGGGAAACGGCCCCAGGGCATAACGGCTTCCTTCATGCAGAACCAGTCCAGCTGACGCTCATCGCTCGGCAGGCCCAAGCTCGCGATGGAATCGCCCGCCATGATACGCGCCGCGCACTTGGCCAGCGGCACGCCGGTGGCCTTGGAGATAAACGGCACGGTACGGCTGGCACGCGGGTTGGCCTCGATCACGTAGACGGTCTCACCCTTGATGGCATACTGCACGTTGACCAGGCCGCGTACGCCCAGCGCCATCGCGATGCGGCGCGTGGTCTCGCGGAGCTTCGCCTGCAGGCTCTCGCTAAAGCTAAACGGCGGAATGCAGGTCGCAGAGTCGCCGGAGTGAATACCGGCCTCCTCAATATGTTCCAGGATGCCGCCGATGTAGACCTCTTCGCCGTCGCACAGGGCATCGACATCGGACTCAATCGCACCCTCCAGGAAGCGGTCGAGGTACACCGGGTAGTCGGGGCTAATGCGCGCAGCCTCGGCCATGTAATCGCGTAGATGCCCGGCATCGTAGGCGATCATCATGCCGCGGCCACCCAGCACGTAGCTCGGACGCACCAGCAGCGGGTAGCCGATGTGCGCGGCCACGGCCTCGGCCTCCTCAAACGAGGTGGCCTGACCCGCCGGCGGGTACATAATGCCCAGCTTGTCGAGTAGGGCGGCAAAGCGCTCGCGGTCCTCGGCAAAGTCGATGGCGTCGGGCTTTGTGCCCATAATGTTGACGCCGCTCTCCTCGAGCATGCGCGCCAGTTTAAGCGGGGTCTGGCCGCCGAGCGTCACCACGACGCCGTCGGGGCGCTCGACATCGATAACGTCCATGACGTCCTCGTAGGTGAGCGGCTCAAAGTACAGACGGTCGGACGTGTCATAGTCGGTCGAGACGGTCTCGGGATTGCAGTTGACCATGATGGTCTCGAAGCCGCGGGCCGCCAGCGCGTAGCTCGCGTGCACGCAGCAGTAATCGAACTCGATACCCTGGCCAATGCGGTTGGGGCCGGCGCCCAGGATCATCGCCTTGGGCTTGTCCGCCGGCGTGGTCTCGTCGGGAGCCACGCACTTCTTGGCATCCGGGCTCGTGCGGTAGATGTTCTCGTACGTCTTGTAGTGGTACTCCGTGGCGCTCGAAAACTCCGCAGCGCAGGTATCGACCGTCTTCATGCTGGGAACCACGCCCAGACCCTTGCGATAGGCGCGCACAAAGCGCTCGTCCGAGCCGGTCAGCGCGGCAATCTCGGCGTCGCTCGTGCCGTACTGCTTGAGCAGGCGCATCGCGTCGGCGTCGATATCCTCCACACGCAGGCCGCGGATGCTCTCCTGGACCTGCACCATGTCGTTGATACGGTTGAGGTACCACGGATCGATACCGCAGATGGCATGGATGTGGGCGATGTCCCAGCCACGGCGCAGGGCCTCGACCACAAAGAAGATGCGGTGCTCGGTCGGGGTTGCCACGGCCTGAGCGAGCTCATCGTCGCTCAGCTTGTCGGCACCCTCCTTGCCACCGGCGCAGATGCCCTGGTGACCGTCCTCCAGTGAGCGCATGGCCTTGCCGAAGGCCTCCTCAAAGGTGCGGCCGATCGCCATAATCTCGCCCACGGCCTTCATGCGCGTGGTGAGCGTGGGGTCGGTACCCTTAAACTTCTCGAAGGCAAAGCGCGGCACCTTGACCACACAGTAGTCGATCGTGGGCTCAAAGCAGGCGGGCGTTGCCTTGGTGATGTCGTTGACGATCTCGTCGAGCGTGTAGCCCACGGCCAGGCGAGCGGCGGCCTTGGCGATGGGGAAGCCCGTGGCCTTGGAGGCCAGTGCGGACGAACGGCTCACGCGCGGGTTCATCTCGATGACGATCAGACGGCCGGTCTGGGGGTTCACGGCAAACTGCACGTTGGAGCCGCCGGTCTCGACGCCAATCTTCTCCAGAATGGCGAGCGACGCGACACGCATGCGCTGGTACTCAAGGTCGGAGAGGGTCTGCGCTGGCGCCACGGTGATGGAGTCGCCGGTGTGCACGCCCATGGGGTCGAGGTTCTCGATGGAGCACACGATGATGCCGTTGCCGGCGTGGTCGCGCATGACCTCCATCTCATACTCTTTCCAACCCTCGATGGACTCCTCGACCAGCACCTCATGGGCAGGCGAGAGCTCAAGGCCCTGGCTCACGATGGAGACGAGCTCCTCGTGGGTATGCGCGATGCCGCCGCCGGCGCCACCGAGGGTAAAGCTCGGACGCAGTACGCAGGGATATCCCACGCGCTCGGCGATAGCCTCGGCGTCGGCCACGCTGTAGGCATAGCCCGAGCGCGCGACCTCCAGGCCGATCTCGGCCATGGCCTCGTTAAAGAGTTTGCGGTCCTCGCCGCGCTCGATAGCGGCCAGGTCGCAGCCGATCATCTCGACGCCGTACTTGTCGAGCGTGCCGTCCTTTGCCAGCTCGACGGCGGCGTTCAGACCGGTCTGGCCGCCCAGCGTGGGCAGCAGCGCGTCCGGGCGCTCTTTCTTGATCACGCGCTCGATAAACTCGGCGGTGATAGGCTCAACATAGGTGCGGTCGGCCAAGCCCGGGTCGGTCATGATGGTCGCCGGATTGGAGTTGACCAGGATGACCTCAAAGCCATCCTCCTTGAGCACCTTGCAGGCCTGGGCGCCGGAGTAGTCGAACTCGCAGGCCTGGCCAATAACGATGGGGCCCGAACCAATAACGAGGATGCGCTTGATGTCAGTACGTTTAGGCATGTTAGTTCTCCTCGGTCGCAGCGTTCTCGGACTCGGCGAAATTCCAGCCGGCGAGGCGGTCCTTCGCGGTGTCGATGTCCAGGTAGTTCTCCTCGCCGTCCATGAGTCGCGTAAAGGCGGTAAAGAGATAGTGGGCATCGGTGGGGCCGGGCGAAGCCTCGGGGTGGTACTGGACCGAGAAACACGGGGCGTCGAGCAGCTGGATGCCCTCGGCGGTGCCGTCGTTGAGGTTCACATGTGTCAGGCGAATGCGACCAAAGCGCTCGTTCATCACGACCGGCGCGACGCCGCGACGCACCCAGGCGCGCAGGTCGCCATCGGCCGCATGCTCGGTTTCGCCGCCGGAAAGCTCCGGAATCAGTTTGCCCAGACTGGGGAACAGCAGGCCAAAGCCGTGGTTTTGCGCGGTGATCTCCACGCGACGGCTCACCAGATTCATAACCGGCTGGTTACCGCCACGGTGACCGAATTTAAGCTTTTCCATTTGGGCGCCGCAGGCCAAGCTGATCATCTGGTGACCCAGGCAAATACCAAAGACCGGCACCTTGCCGATCAGCTGCTGCACCTGCTCGTAGGTCTCCACCACGGCATCGGGGTCGCCGGGGCCGTTGGACAAAAAGACGCCATCAGGATTCATGTCGAGCACCTGCTGGGCGGGCGTATCCCACGGCACGACGGTGAGGTCGCAGCCGGCACGGACCAGGCCCTCCAGAATACCGCGCTTCACACCGCAGTCGTAGGCGACCACTTTGTGACGGGCGGGAGCAGCAGGAGCCAGCGCAAAGTCATGCGTGGCAGGCAGGTCGGCGGCCACAAACTCGTGAGGCGCGGGGCAACTTACGGTCTTGACCAGGTTCTCGCCTACCAGCGTGGGCGCTGCGGCCAGACGCTCGGCAAGCTCGTCGACGTCGAAGATCTCGGTCGAGATAATGCCCATCTTGGAGCCGTTGTCGCGCAGGTGGCGCACCAGAGCGCGGGTGTCGACGCCCTCGATAGCGACGATGCCGTGAGCGCGCAGGTACTCCGGCACGCTGACGGCCGAGCGCCAGTTAGAAGGCGTGGCGCACATGTCGCGAACGATCATGCCACGCATGGCCGGAGCGCTCGCAGGGCGCACGGCGCCGCCGGGGAAGGCCGACTGGACATCGGTCTCGTCGATACCGTAGTTGCCGATCTGCGGATAGGTCATGGTTACGATTTGGCCGGCATAGCTCGGGTCGGTCATGACCTCAAAGTAGCCCTCGAGCGAGGTGTTGAAGCAGACTTCGCCGGTCGCGGTGCCCTCGGCGCCGCATGCGCGTCCATAAAAAATGGTCCCATCCTCAAGATACAGGGTGCAGGGACCGCAAGCGCCCTTGCTGGTTTTGGCCAGCATACGCTGGCACAGCTCGCTGGGCGCGATGGTGCGGGCGGCAGCGCCCGCAATATGGTTGTTCGCCATAGTTCTCCTTCCCGGTCTCACAGGACCGGCTTAAAGGTGTGCAGTTAGGCCTCGCGGTATTGTAACCGCAAGCATGCCTCATGGCGTTAATTTCATCGAAATGTTTACGAAATGATAATTATGACTTTCTATGCATAATGATTTTTTAATCCCCATTACAGTTTGAGTCGTCCGAAAGGGCGGCTCTTTTCCGTTGC
>NZ_QRQX01000012.1:68997-85802 GCF_003475665.1 Collinsella sp. AF29-7AC | reverse complement strand
TACAGTCCTGCGCAAGACGGAAAGCACATTAAGTGCTTTCCTTTGCGCGCGGAACTCGCGACAAACTTAACCCCCGCCCCCAGCCCCGGAGACCCTCCCTGCCGTCACTTTCTTCAACCAGTTCTTGTTGCTCGCCGCTTCGCGGCTCGGCGGCCCCGTTCTCCGCGGCGGGGTTTGTCTAAGGATCTTGCTGAAGCTCTGCCTTTGGCTCAAATGGAAACGGGGGACGCATCTGCATCCCCCGTTTTTGTTGCGGTTACTCCAAGTCAATAAACTTGGTGCTTAGGATCTTGCCGTCTTTAACGAGCATTCTGGCCATGGTGGGGCCTCGGGTGCCTCTGGGGTAGCTGGCGCTGCCCGGGTTGAGGACTAGGCAGCGGCCCACCTGGGCTTCTTTGGTTACGTGGGTGTGGCCGTTGATGGCTACGTCTACGGATCCCACCGGAAGGTCTTCGCGGTAGTGGGCTACGGCAAATTTGAGGCCTTCGTAGGTAAAGAGCGCAAGACGGTCTACATCGGGGCCGTAGTCGCGGTAGTAATCGTTGTTGCCCAATACGGCCCGTACAGGGGCGATGGTGCACAGGTGCTCGTAGTCCATCTCTGACGTGAGGTCGCCGGCGTGGATGATCAGGTCTGCGCCCTCAAGCTCATCCAAGAGCGCAGGCGATAAATAGCCGTGGGTGTCCGAGATGATGTCGATACGCTTGGCGCTTGCACTGTTCATGGGATCCCTTCCGCAAAAAACGATTCGGCAGATACATACAAAAAAGGCCCCACGGCTCCGCAGACGATGGGTCTACAGGGCTGCGGGGCCAGTGCGCTAGAGACTCAAGGCCTTCTTGAGCGGCACGACGCGGCGGCGCGAAACCGGCACGCGTTCGTCGACGCCCGTTATGCCCAGCTGGATGGCGCCCGAGGGCACCGTCTCGACGTCCGTAACGCACGCCAAGTTGACGATATAGCGGCGGTGAACACGGAAGAAGCCAAAGTCGCAGAGCTTGGCCTCAAACTGCGCCAGCGAGGTCGTCGACAAAAAGCGATCATCGACGGTATAGATGCAGGAGTAATCGTCCTTGGCCATGATAAAGCGGATGTCGTCCACGGGAATGAGCACCTTGCGGCCGCCCTTTTCCACCGGGATACGCTCGATGGTCACTTTGCTGTCCGTAACCGGCTTGGCGCGTTGCATGACCTTCTCGATCGCGCGATCCAAGCGAGCTTCCTCGACAGGCTTCATCAGATAATCGACGGCATCGACGTCGAATGCCTCGACCGCATGGTCGCTATACGCAGTCACAAACACGATCGCCGGCGGATTTTTGAGCTTATGCAGCGCCTCGGCAAGTTGCAGGCCCGAGGCACCGGGCATCGAGATATCGAGAAACACGACATCCACGCGACTTTCCATAAGCATCTCGATGGCGGAGCGGACGCTCGACGCCTCCGTGATCGTGCCGATCTTGCCCGTTTGCTCGAGCAGGAAGCGAAGCTCCGAGCGAGCCGGCGCCTCATCATCCACAATCATCGCACGCAGCATAGGGATAAAACCTTTCGTCAACTAACTACGCCGGGCATCCGTCGCATGACGTTGAGCCCGTAGCCTTTTATTTTACTCTTGAATGTCAAAGATGCTCTCTGACAAATCAAGATGAAGGAGCACTTTGGTGCCCTTGCCCGGCGCCGATTCGACACGCGTATAGGAGTGCGGCCCATAAAAGCGATGGATGCGCTCCGAAATATTGTGCATGGCCACACCGGCGCCGCCACCCTGGGGAGAGCTGGCGTCGGGACGGGCAGAGCGCTCGTCAAACAGTCTGGCGGCGGTACCCTCATCCATGCCCACGCCATTATCGGCCACGGCAATCAAGATTGCATCCTCGCCGTCTTGGTGAACGGTCACGTCGATCCTCAGGGCGTCGTCATCGCCCATACCATGACGTACGGCGTTCTCGACAATCGGCTGGATCACGAACGCCGGCACCAGCGTATCTTCCACGTCCTCGGACACATCGAACGTCGCAAGCACGCGGTCCTCGCCAAAGCGGGCCTTCTCAAAGGTAAGGTAGCGCTTGGTCTGTGCGACCTCGCGCGAGACCGGAATAAGCGATCCCGAGTTGTCGAGTGTAGCACGATAGAACGATGAGAACTCACGAAGCAGTTCGCGGGCCCGCAGCGGGTCGGTGCGCGTAAACGATGCAATGGTGTTCAGCGTGTTGAACAGGAAGTGCGGATTAATCTGCGCCTGCAGCGCACGCACCTCGGCGCGCGCCGTGAGTTCCTTTTGCACCTCGAGCTCGTGGATGGCGAGCTGCGTGGACAAGATCTCGGCAAAGCCCGAGGCAAGCGCATACTGGGTACGGTCGACGGCGCGCGGGGTCTTGTAGTAGAACTTGAGCGTGCCGACGGTACGATCGCCCACCTTGATGGGGGCGATAATGCCGGCGGGAACTTGGTTGTGCGAGCCGTCCGAGCCCACGACATCCACCATACGGTTGAACGACTGCACGATGCCATGTTCGATAACGTAGCGTGTGGCAAGCGTGTGGATGGGAGTATCGGGCAGCAGTTTTTCCTCAAACTCGCCCGCGCAGGCAAGCACGTTGTCCTCGTCGGTGATGGCCACCGTCATGGCGCGCGTCTCGGGCAAAATGCGCCGGCACACCAAACGCGCCGACTCCTGCGTCAGACCGCCCTTAATGTCCTCGAGCATGGCCGAGGCCACCGAGAGCGTCTCCTCGGTGTACTGGGAGCGCACCGAATCGGGATTGAGCGTCAAAAAGATAAAGATGCACAGAAAGATGCACAGCAGCGCGCAGGCAATCACCGTGGCGATCGGCTCGATACCGGTCACCAGGGCAAAAATAAAGTACACCAGAACGCAAATGGCGCAGGCAACGGCAATGATGCGAAAGATTGATATTGAACTATCGCGCTTGGCGCGGCGGTCGATCATTCGGCCCCCTCCAGGATACTGATCAGTTGTGCGTCACGCCAAAGCCCGTCCATGATCTTGGGCCAAAAGCTCTGGAAACGCAGATAGCTTGCAGCGTTTTGGCGCGCATAGGCCTTTGCCTCGTCGATACCATGGCGCCAGATGCGCAGGTAGCCCTCATGCTCGCGGGTAAACACGCTGCGGACCATAGCGGTCTTGCGCACGCGGTCGTCGAGCTCGCGCGAAATCCACGGGCCCGGGTAGGGCATGAGCGATGCCGCCGTAACGGGAATGAGCTCCTTTTGATGCGCGGCGAATGTCAACTTGGCCCGTTCGTAGTACCAACGGTATACATCCTGCATAAAGCGCGGTGAGCGCTTTTCGGACTCCGGAGGCAGATGGCGCACGGTCCACTCGTTATCGAACCACACGTCGTAGCCAAACATGCGCATGTTAAAGAGGTAATCCAAGTCCTCGCCGCGGGTGATAAACGGGTCAAAGGCCACACGCGTAAAGGCGCGGGCGTGCAGGGCCATCAGGCCGCCGCACACGTAGTTGGAGCGCGAGATGCGGGTGCCCGAGAGCGCCTTTTTCATCCAACGGTTGAACTCGATGCGCTTGGTCCACCAACGATGGCAGATGCCTGCCTTGTCCGTGGGAGCCAGCGGCGAGCCGTCGCGATCGTAGAAATAGCCGCTCTTGACCAAGATCGGCAAGCCCTGACGCGTCTGCTGCCCCAACGCATAGGTCGCGCGCTTCATAAAGTCGGCGTCGATGACAGTCTCATCGTCATCCAAAAAGATAACCGCGTCATGCCCCAGCACAGCGGCACAGGCCAGCCCCATGTTGCGGATGGCACCGTAGCCTCGCAGGCTCACGCACTCGCCCGAACCCTTGGGCGCGATCTGAGCAACCCGATCTGCGATGCGCGAGGCCTGGGTGTTGGTGACAACGGTGACCTTGAGCGTGGGATGCGCGTCGACAATCTCGTGCACGCGCAGCGACACATCGGCTGTGGCAGAAACGGGACAGACCACCAAAAGGATGATGCGCGGGATGTCGCGCACCTGCTCAAGCGAGGCCAGGCAGCGGTCGAGTTCGGGATTGTCGGCGTTGAGTCGTGTCGAATGGTCATAGGTGCCAGGGGCGTTTGCGCGAGCGTCATCGCCCGCCCAATACGTTGGAATCACGACCGTGGCGTTCATGCCTTACCCTCCCTGCAACACAAAAACGGGACGCCGCCAAACACAGGCGACGCCCCGCGACCTAGCTGACTCCATCATACCCACTTGGGCTAATCATTGTTCGAAAGTCAGAATGTTTATTGCGGATAACCCCAAAAGAGTATCGCGGCGGACGCAATTACCGGCAAGTTCCTATGCGGCCTGCTCTGCCGTCTGAGACATGCGGGACAGACGGACCAGCAGCACAAAGCCCACCACCAGCAGCACGCCAATGGAAAGGACGCCCAGCGACGGGTTGCCGGTCAGCGAGGTGACGACCGACACCAGGAAGGTGCCCATAACGCTTGCATAGCGGCCAAAGATATCAAAGAAGCCGTAGTACTCGTTGGACTTTTCCTTGGGAATAATGCGGCCAAAGTAGCTGCGGCTCAGCGCCTGCACGCCGCCTTGGAACAGGCCGACCAAAATGGCAAGCACCCAAAACTCAAAGGCGGTCTTGAGGAAGAACGCGGCAAAGAGCACGATGCCCATATAGGCGGCGACGGCCACCAAGATCATATTGAGCGTGCCCACGCGACCGGCAAGCTTGCCGTAGATGATGGCGGACGGGAAGGCCACAAACTGCGTAACGAGCAGAGCCAGCACCAGTTGGGTCGAGTCGATGCCCAAAGCCGATCCATAGCTGGTTGCCATGGAAATGACCGTGTGCACGCCGTCGATGTAGAAGAAGAACGCGATCATGTAGACCAGCACGGTCTTGTTGTGGGCGATCTCGCGCATGGTGTGTCCGACCTCGGAGAACACGCCGCCCACGATGTGGCCGATGGTGTCCTCGGGACCACGCTCGCGACCGTACTTCTGCTTATAGGTGCGAATGAGCGGCAGGGTAAAGATGAGCCACCAGGCGCCGGTGATGACAAACGACAGACGCGTTGCCAGCATGGTGGGGATACCAAGAGCGGAACCACCCATGATAAGCGCCAGGCAGATGATGAACGGCACGGTGGAACCGATGTAGCCCCAGGCATAGCCCGAGCTGGACACGGCGTCCATGCGCTCGTCGGTGGTAATGTCGGGCAGCATGGCGTCGTAGAACGTCATAGAAGAGTTAAGGCCGATGGTGCACAGCACGTACACGGTCAAAAATGCCATGGCGGACATTGGGATAGCCTGCGCCAGGCAAAGAACCAGGCCCGTGAGGAAGAAGCCCAAGAAGAACTTGATCTTGTTGCCGGCGTAATCGGCAAGCGCACCCAGAATGGGCATGAGCATGGCAATGACCAGCGAGGCAATCGTCTGCGCGTTGCCCCAAGCGACCACCAGGTCTGCCGAGGAAGCACCGGTATTGATGGCGTTAAAGTAGATGGGCACCACCGAGGTATTGAGCAGCACGAGGGCCGAGTTTCCCACATCGTACATGACCCAGTTACGCTCGAGCTTGGTGTATTTCATGGACAGGGACCCTTCGTATTCGCCCGATATGCAGTTAGTTCATCGTACCCCAATTGTCCAGAAGCGCCGGTAAGGATTCGGCAAAGGGGCACGCATGGGCCCTACTCCTCGCGGTCGAACTCCTCGTCGGCGCCGAGCACGCGACCGCTGTAATTGACATGGTTGGTCACGGCATCCATGTCACCGGTCTCGATAAAACGTGCGACCGTGCATTCGTAATCGAGCAGCGCGCGGTCAAAGACCTCGGGGAAGCTCTCGGTCGAGACTTCATCGGTAAAGGGGTTCTTCCATGCCAAGTGGCCCAGGTTACCGGTGCGCTCGGGCAGCTCGGTCGTCACGCGATGGGCAAGGCCGTCGAGCAGCGAGTAGTCGTGCACCAAGCCCTCAACCAGCGAGATCGCGCGCGTCTTTACGGAGCCGGCCGGCTCAATCGCGCGGTAAAGTCGCTGCATATTGGCTACGGCAGCACCGTACTCCCCCACCGGGATATCGATGCCGTACACGCGTCCGGCAACATAGCTCATCAGCACACCGGCAACGCGATTGATGCGATCGGTGGTGACGATCTCGCCCGCCGGCGGGTAATCGTCAACCGTAGCGCCATCGCGTTTAAGCTGCAGCATCAGTACATCCAGGTCGCTCTCGATCACGGCATGGACCTGACTGCTCGAATCCTCAAGCTCTGAATCGGACTCCACGATGCCAAACTGTTGCTCATAGACAAAGGGATGGGCGTTGCGGTCGAGCACGTAATGAGACAGCAGGCCCAGCGCAAACGCACGGCCCAGGTTGGCATCACGCGGCAGCAGGTGCGACACGCCATCGCGCAGACACGAGAACTGACGCGACATGCGCGACCGATGCATGACCTGCGCCAGCAGCGTGCAGTCGGAAACACGCGGTGTCAGAATGTGAAAGAAAAACGGGTCGGGGCCTTGGTTGCCCAAGATAAAGGCAATGCGCTCTTCATCGGACGTGATGACGCCCTGCGGAAGACGGTCGATGCTTTCCTCGCCAAACAGATGATGGGTGATAAGCGCGGGCATAATGATCCTTTCGATTTCATTCGATGCCACCCATTATGCCCACCGCGCGCCCATGCCAAACCTGCGATGGTAAACGACGGCACGCAAGCCTCTTACGCAAGCCCCAGGTGCGTCTTGACCTCGGCGGCACGACGACGGGACACCGGCACCGTCGAGCTCACGCGGTCGAGCCTGAGCTCCATCAACCCCGTGGAGCCAATCTCAACATTGTGCACGTCTTCCAAATTGACCAGATAGCTGCGATGAACGCGAATAAAGCCCTCGGAGCCCAAGCGACGTTCGAGCGAAGAGATCGACTCATTGATCAGATATGTTCCCTCGGCGCAGACGGCGTTGCAAAAATCGGCACGCGCCTCAAAGTAGCAGACATCCGCCACGGGGATGAACACCTTTTTGCCCCCGCGATCCACCGTCAGGCGCAAGGGCTGGCGCGGAGCATGGACGACACGACGAACGCCCAGGGCGGCCTCGATCTTATCGAGCGCCTTTGACAGGCGGGCATCCTCGACCGGCTTGACGACGTAATCAATGGCATCGAGGTTATAGGCATCGGCCGCATACTCGGCAAATGCCGTCACAAACACCACGACCGGCGGCGTTTTTAGGTTCTGCAGCGTCTCGGCAAGCTCGATTCCCGAGCGGCCGGGCATCGTGATATCCAAAAACAGCACGTCGGGCTTGTTCGACAGAATCGACTCCACGGCCTCGGTGACATTGCCCGCCTCGGCAATCTGTCCCACACGTGCATCCTTTTCCAACAGATAGCGTAGCTCAGCCCTAATGGGAGGCTCGTCATCAACCACCAAGATGTTCCAGCCCTCGGACATATGTGCTTCCCCTCTTTTAGTCTCTCAATCCAACCGCGTGCTACGCCGTCAACGGCGCCGGCTCATGCGGCTCGCCGTTCAGCTCGACGATGACCTGCGTTCCCACGCCCTCCTGGGACTTCACGCGCATGCCGGAATCTTCTCCGTAAAAGAAATGGATGCGCTGAAGCACGTTGAAGAGCGCCAGGCCGCAACCTCGCTTGACGGAGCCGTCGGCGGTAATGCTCTCGGGCTCCTCTCGGCGATGTTGCTCAAACAGATGCGCGCAGACCTCTTCGCTCATACCGATGCCATCGTCCTCGACGATGATCTCCAAACCGTCATCGGTCTCGAAAGCCCTAACATGAATAGAAAGCGGCTCGGTCTCGCGCTGCGCGTGCTTGATGCAGTTTTCGAGCAACGGCTGCAAGATAAACGGCGGCACCATGCAATCGCGCACCTCAAAGTCGATATCGACCGAGACGCGCAGACGGCCGTCGCCATACCGGGCCTGCATAAGATTGATATAACGAGTGCCCTGTTCCACCTCGTGCTCGAGCGTGGTGAGCGTATCGGAGTCAGAAAGCGTCTGACGATAGTAATTGGAAAAATCGATGAGCAGCGATCGCGCCTTGTCGGGCTCGGTTCGAACGAGCGACACGATCGTGCTAATGGTGTTGAACAGAAAATGCGGGTCGACCTGCGACTGCAGGGCCCGAAGCTCCACGCGGGCTGTGAGCTCGTCCTGGCGCTCGAGCTCAAAGCTGGCGAGCTGCGTGGAGATGAGGTCGGCAAAACCCGAGGCCAACGCCGTCTGGCGCATATCGATGCTGCTCAGGCGGGGATAGTACAGCTCGAGCGTACCCACGCAATGCCCGCGCACGGTAAGCGGCGCGACAATGC
Organism: Collinsella sp. AF29-7AC; assembly: GCF_003475665.1. Taxonomy (NCBI): domain Bacteria; kingdom Bacillati; phylum Actinomycetota; class Coriobacteriia; order Coriobacteriales; family Coriobacteriaceae; genus Collinsella; species Collinsella sp. AF29-7AC. The sequence goes on along the minus strand of NZ_QRQX01000012.1, from coordinate 77,479 downwards.
CGGCGCGCAGGCGGGGAAAATAGCCGCCCGTCTCATTGGAGGCGTCGCGCGAAAATACACTCTGCTCGCCGGACTCGATCACGTTGAGCGTGGTCTTGAGCACAACCGGGGTGCCGGCAGGGCACTTTGCCGAGTCCTCGCCCCAGCCTGCCAACACCTGTTTGCCATCGGTAAAGCAGATGGCAGAGGCGATGGTCTCGGACAGGATAATTTTAGAGGCGCCCAGGGCCGCTTCGGGCGTAAGGCCGCGCGACGTGTAGGCGAATATTTTTGATGCGATGGCGAGCGTACGGTCGGTTGCGCTCGATGTGAGGTCGTCGGGGACCACAAAGACATACGAGAAAAAGAAGCACAGCATGACCAGGCCGGCAATAACGACAACGCCCGGAACGGGATTGGGATTATCGGTTAAATCCCAGATAAGCAGCAGGATAAGCGCCGGAACGACAATACCGAGCAGGATGGCCTGAACCACATGCTGGGCCGTACGAAAGACCTTGGTAGAGTTGTAGCTCTTGCCCAGAATCAGCCTGTTTAAATCCACCGTCATCCCCTCTTGTCCTTAGCACCCATAGCAATAAAGAGGGCCGCAAGCGACCCTCTCCATTGCATTATGCAATCAAAAACTGTGTTTTACATCAAGCCATCGACAAACGGTATCTTAGGCGCTGTATTTGTTAGCCTCACCAAAAGTGCCAGCCTCGACGATCCAGCCATCCTTCATGATGACGTCCATGTTGTCGGTGTTGAGCACGTGGATGTCGGCGGCGACGTCACCGTTGACAACCAGCAGGTCGGCGCACTTGCCGGCCTCGATGGAACCGGTCTCGTCCTCGATGTGGCACATCTTGGCACCGTTGAGGGTGGCGCAGGTGATGGTCTCGACCGGAGTGAAGCCGATCTTGTCGACGAACTCGTACATCTCCTCGATGGAGCAGGTGCCGTACGGGGTGACGAAGGAGAAGGAGTCGGAGCCGATCGTCATGACGACGCCGCGCTTCTTGGCCTCGCGCAGGCAGTCGTAGTTGCGCTGCAGCTCCTTCTCGACCAGGGTGCCCTCGTACTTGTCGTGCAGCTCGGGGACGTAGACGGGCGGATAGGTGGCGTACCAGGTGGGCAGGAAGGCGATCGTCGGGGTGAAGAAGGTGCCCTGCTCGGCCATGAGGTCCATGGTGCGCTCATCGATATCGAAGCCGTGAATCAGCTGCTCGCAGCCAAAGCGAACGGAGTCGTAGGCGGCGGCGTGGTTGTTGTAGCAGTGACTCCACACGGGGATACCGACCATCTTTGCCTCTTCGACCACGGCCTGGATCTCCTCGGAGCAATAGTGCTGGTCGCGACCGGAATCCCAACGCCAGATGCCGCCACCGGTAGCCCAGATCTTGATGGCATCGGGGTTCTCGCGCAGGCGACGACGGACGGCCTTGCGCAGATCCCAAGGACCATCGACCTGGTCGCCCCAGGGATGGGATTCCTTGTTGAGCTCCTGGGTGCAGTGGTGGGAGTCACCGTGGCCGGCAACGCGGCAGAAGCCAAGACCAGTGGCCAGAACGCGCGGGCCCTTGAAGACGCCCTTGTCGATGCAGTCGCGAATCTGGATACCAAAGCGGCCGATCTCGCAGACGGTGGTGAGGCCGTGGGTGAGGCAGTCGTAGGCCTGCTTGACGGCGACGGCCTGCTTCTCGAGGAGCGGCTGCATGACCCAGTCGGTGTCATCGTCGGTCAGGTTGCCCGAGAAGTGCAGGTGGGTGTCGATCAGGCCGGGAAGGACGGTCTTGCCGGCGGCGTCGATAACCTCAACGCCCTCGGGAAGGTCCTGCATAGTACCGGCATACTCGATCTTGCCGTTGTCGTCGACGAGAACGAGGGAGTTCTCGACCGGCTCGGCACCGGTACCGTCGATGAGCTTGCCGCCAACGATTGCGTACTTAGTGGACATGGTTCCTCCTTATGGATCCATATAGTGGGCGAGGCCATGTTGGGTTATGGCCTCACAAAGCTACCCAAGTGGTGCCGGGTTCGGTGCGCGGAAGAGAGGGGTCCGCGCACCCGATCCGCCCCGGCTAGGCGTTATTTTTTGCGGGAATTGGTGAAGGCCATGAGGGCCAGGCCAACGGCCAGCCAGCCGATCACGATGCTCCACTCCACCATGTTGAGGGAGGCGGGAGAGAACGGGACCACGAGCAGGCCAATGATGACGGCGCAGGCAGCGACAGCGAGGCTGATGCCAAACTTGCCGCCGGGCACCTCGTAGGGACGAGGCAGGTCGGGCTCGGTGAAGCGCATGCGCAGGCAAGCGAGGGCGACCATGCCGCAGGAGAAGATGAAGGCGAGAGCCGACACGTTGGTCAGAGGGATGAGCATGTTCTTGCCCAGGAACGGACCGATGACGGTGATGACGCCCAGAACGGCGCAGGCGAGCTTGGGAGCGCCGGACTTGGGATCGACCTCGGCGAACTGCTCGGGCAGCTGGCCCTTGCGGCCCATGGCGAGCATGATGCGGCTCGTAGCGCCGTAGAAGGAGTTCATCGGGCCCATGGGTCCAAGCGTGGCGATGACGAGCATGGCCAGGTACAGGAGCATGTTGATGCCCTTGAGGCAGGCAAGCGCGGGAACCGGGCTCTTAACAAACTCATGCCAGTCGAGGATGGTGCCGAACGAGTAGATGCAGACCATGTAGAAGCCGCCGGCGGCCAGCAGGGCCAGGGAGATGATCTTGCCGAACTTGTTCCAGTTGAGGCCCTCGGCTGCTTCCTCAGCCTGCTGAGGAATGGTATCGAAGCCGGCGTAGAAGAACGGGGTCAAAACCAGGACCGACACGATGCCGGCGAACAGGCTGGTGCCCTCGGTAGCGGGCTTGCCGCCGCCAGCACCGGTGACCTGGGAGAACACGGGCATGGCGTGTTCCGGCGAACCGGTGAACAGCGAGACGCCCATGGCAAGCAGCATGCCGCAGAGCAGGGCCTTGGTCAGGAAGGCCTGGAGCTTGGCGGCCGAGCTGGCACCGCGGAAGTTGAGGAAGATGACGTAGGCTGCAAAGCCGAGCGCGATCAACGTCGGGAACAGGTAAACGTCGGCGCCCAGGATGGTGTAGAGCTTGACGGCGCGCAGCCACTCAAGGCCGGGCAGGCTGCCGAACATCTCGGACACGAGGGTCGAGATGGCGATGGCCTCCCACGGGCACAGGATGCCGTTGCCCAGGGCCAGGAGCCAGCCAGTGATGTAGCTCATCGTACGGCCAAAGCTACGATCGACATACTCGACGATGCCGCCCGAAATGGGGATAGCAGCCGTGAGCTCACCGAAAACAGCTCCGACGGGCACGAGGAAGATCGCGCCCAAGAGGAATGCGATCATAGCGGGAACGGGACCGCCGCCCACGACCATCCAGTCGCCGACCTGCAGAACCCAGCCGGTACCGATGATGGCACCGAAACCGATGGTGAAGAAGTTCCAGAGCGAAAGCGTTTTCTTCATGCCACCGTTACCTTCGACTGCAACTTCTGCGTTCTTGTCCGCCATTGTTCCCCTCCTTTCCTTATTGACGCCTCTTTGGCGTCACCCCTTGCGCGGTCTGTTTTGCCGCGCACTTTTATTTCGTGGCTTTAAGATACGGCCTCGGCGTCGCGCTACCGCTTATGGCTCGACCGAAGGCAGAACTCGCATATGAGTGGCGCCGTTTTTGGGACGAACGGCACGGTTTGCCGCTCATTGTTGTCGCCCGTCCGACGGGCGTACGCTCATTGGACGCATATAGAAATGTTTTTGAGGCCGTGTGTTTTGCGCCTTTCGTACCGTTTACCGAGCTTTTGACGCTCGGACCCATTTGTTGCACATCCTTTTTGTAGGATAGACAGGTTATACATGAGACAAGGCGGTACGAATGGCATACGGATACAACGACGGTGATCAACGGCGACAAAGCGTTCGCCTTGCTGGCCGCACCACGCCGATGCCCAGAAGTGCCACGAGCAGCAATCCGCAACGCCCTCAAGAGCAACCCGGGCCTTCGTCTCGGCAGCAGACAAACAGAACACGGCAGAGCGGCCGTCCGAGCACGGGCACAAGCGCACAGCAAGATAGCCGCTTGGGCGCGCGCACTCGACAGCGCCAAGCCGAGGTTCCGCAACTGCGCCGCAACGGCGCACGTCAGCCCGGCATCCATATCAACCGCTTCTTTTCGCATCCCCAAGGCGGACGCGACGGCAAGCCCTACCGCTCGACATCGTACGTGAATGCCCCCGCCCTGCCGGCTCGTCGGCTTTGCCTCGCACTGTGCTCTATCCTCATCTGTCTGGTCTTTGTGCTTATGAGCTCCTGTACGTCCCACGGCTCGGCCGGTCTCGAGCCCACCGCCGAGGACAAGCTGCTCAAGGCCCCCGTCGCGCCCGGTTATTCTTTCGCCTTTTCGACTCCGCGCTCGCAATGGCAAGCCGGCACGATGCCCCATATCTATCAGATCGACCCTGCGTGGTCGGAGCTGCCCTATGCCGGTGGCACTATTCGCGAAAACGCTTGCGGTCCCACTTGCCTCACCATGGTCTATATCTTTAAGACCGGCCGCACCGATATGACACCGGTCGACATGTGCGCCCTTTCCGAGGCGGGCAACTATGCCCCCACCGGCGCCACCGAATGGTCATTTATGACGCGCGGCGCATGGCAGCTGGGCCTTAACGGAACGGAGCTTCATAACGATCGCGACTCGATGACTCAGGTGCTGCGTTCGGGAGCGCCCGTCATCGCCGCCGTTCGGCCGGGCACCTTTACCAACGTGGGCCACTACATTGTGCTTTACGGTATTGACGACGCCGACCAGATTGAAGTCTTCGATCCCAACTCGGCCAGCCGCAGCGCCCGACGCTGGGGCGTCGTAGAGGTCCTCAACGAAGTCGAAGCCATGTGGGCCTACTACTAGTCACTGGGGACAGACTTAAATGAGTGGTCTCTGGATGCCCGGAACTGCTGGCACGGAAAGCGCACCCCGCTTTGAAGTTCGATAGCGGGATGCGCTTTCCGTTAGCGGCCTGTTTGGGAAACTGGGGGCCATTTTTCGGGCAAATTCCGGGATGTATTTTCCGGTTGAGGGCCCCGGGGAAACTGTGCCCCATTTTGGACGCTCATTGTGAGATGCACTTTCCGCAGTTGATTGGTGCTACTCATTTAAGTCTGTCCCCAATGACTACCGATAGCAAAAGCCCCGCAGTCGGAGCGGACTGCGGGGCTCATGAAGAGAGGCTAGTCTGTGGGCGCTTTGCCTGGCGCCCACGAGAGAGGCAACGGAGTAGGGACTACTCGTGGATGCGGGTACCGGAGAGGCCGGCCATGGTCTCGGCGGCCTTGTCCAGGGCGCCGATGATGCAGGTGCGGCCCTTGCGGGAGCGGGCGAACTTGATGGCGGCGCGGACCTTGGGCTCCATGGAGCCCTTGCCGAACTGACCCTCGTCGGCCAGGCGCTCGGCCTCGTCGGCGGTGACGTCCTCGAGCTCCTCCTGGTTGGGCTTGCCGAAGTTGATGGCGACGTGCTCGACGGCGGTCAGCAGGAACAGGACGTCGGCGTCGCAGTCCTCGGCCAGCAGCTCGCCGCCCAGGTCCTTGTCGATGACGGCGGGAACGCCCTTGTAGCAGCCCTTGTTCTCGTAGTCGCGGACGACGGGGATGCCGCCGCCACCGCAGGCGATGACGATGAACTCGTTGTCGAGCAGGTTGAGGATGGAGTCGGCCTCGACGATCTTCTTGGGATCGGGGGAGGCGACGACGCGACGCCAGCCGCGGCCGGAGTCCTCGACGAAGACCTTGGAGGGATCCTCGGCCATGAGCTCCTTGGCCTGCTCCTCGGTGTAGAAGGGGCCGATCGGCTTGGTCGGGTTCTTGAACGCGGGGTCGTCGGGATCGCACTCGATCTGGGTGACGACGGTGGCGGCGTGCCAGCGCTTGTAGCGCTTGTGCATCTCGCGGCCGATGCCCTGCTGCAGGTGGTAGCCGATGTAGCCCTGGGACATGGCGCCGCACTCGGGCAGCGGCATCTCGGGGGTGCCGATGGCATCGTGGGCGGCGGCGAAGGCGTTCTGGATCATGCCGACCTGCGGGCCGTTGCCGTGGGTGATGATGATCTCGTTGCCCTGCTCGATGAGGCCGAGGAGAGCGTGGGCGGTGTTGCTCACGGCCTCGATCTGCTCGACGGGGTTGTTGCCGAGGGCGTTGCCGCCGAGGGCGACGACGATGCGATCGGGCTTACCAAGAGGCTTAGACATTGCTGGAATCCTTTCTGTAAAAGGCCTACAACCCATTAATAACCCGCGTCCGTGCAATACGCGAGTTTATTAAGGTTTATATTCTCTTTATCGCTCATTTTATTCATTTTGAAAATAGTTTAACGGTGAACGGTCGTTTTTACCCGCTCAGCGTAAAGAAGCCCAGCTCACACATGTTTACGTCATCTACGTGCGACTTTATTTAATTAGAGCAGAGATTAGGCTGGATTATGCAAACTATATCTTTGCTAAACACATAACGGACACTGCAACTATTTACTCGCACTATACGAGATTCTATGCACTTGCAAGACAAGTATGCACCCCTGCAATAACACGGGGCTTTTCATCCAACAAAAGGGATAGCCAATCGCGCTTCACTTTGCGGCAAGCGACTGTGAGTTTGCAGTATAGAACTTTACCGTCGGGTATTGCATGAACGCCGCTGACGCACTTTCGCTCCTGCCCACCCAAGCAGCCGAGAACGCTAACGGCGTCCCCAGCGTTTTCGCATGGCACCGCGCCGACTCGATGGCTTTGAGACCTAAGCGAATCTTTGCTATCTGCCAATTTTTGTACGATTTGGGTCAAATCTATTTGTCAATTTTTGTATGATTAGGAGCAAATCTATTTGCCAATTTTTGTCAATGAGGTGTTTTAATGCTACGCCGCAAGGTCACTGATAGGCTTTTGAGCTGGAAGAATAACTCCCATAAGGCCCTGCTTGTTACCGGTGCGCGTCAGATTGGCAAGAGCTATGCGATTCGCGCGTTTGGAAAGAGCAACTACGCTTCGTATTATGAGGTCAATCTGCTACTTGATGCCGAGGCAAGAGACGTACTTGTTGGCGCTAAGAACTCCATTGACTTCATCAACCGTGTGGCCCTTCTTGCGGATGCACCGCTTGTTGAAGGAGACACGCTTATCTTCGTCGATGAGATTCAGGAGTATCCGCAGATCGTTACACTTATGAAGGCGCTGGTCGAGGACGGACGCTTTAGCTATGTCTTCTCGGGGTCTATGCTTGGGACTGAGTTTAAGGGGATCTCTTCTTTCCCGGTGGGGTATGTCGAGCACATTGTTATGCGGCCAATGGATTTTGAAGAGTTTTGTTGGGCAAACAGCATCAGCGAGAATGTGCTTGCAGACATCCGCAGCTGCCTTGTCGAGAGGCGTCCCGTCGAAAATTTTATTCATGAGGCGATGCTCAAAAACTTTAGAGCTTATATCGTTTGCGGCGGCATGCCGGAGGTCGTTCAGAACTATATCGATTCGGGCTATTCGCTCGTGAGAACGCGTGAGCTTCAAATTCAGCTAGTCGATCAGTACAAAAGCGATATCTCTAAATATGCATCGACTCGAGCGTTTAACGTTCGCTCCATTTTCGAGCAAATTCCCGTTCAGCTTGAGGCGGAGTCCCATCGCTTTATCGTCTCGTCTCTAGGCGAGGGAGCTCGTCTTCAAAAATACGAGCAGGATTTCCTATGGCTGGTGAACGCAGGCGTTGGATTGATGGTCCCCCAGGTGACGGAGGCACGAAGTCCTCTCAAGAGGACGGAGAAAACGACGGCCTTTAAACTATACGAGTCCGATACAGGTATGCTCGCATCGCGGTATCCCGGCAGCACGGCACGCGCCGTCTACCTTGACATGAAAACCCCCAACCTCGGCGGCCTCTATGAGAACGTGGTCGCACAGGAACTCGTTGCCCTCGGAGCAGATACGTGGTACTACCAGACGCGTGAAGTCGGTGAAGTTGACTTTGTGGTCGAAGGCACCCGCGGACATGTTGTCCCAATCGAAGTCAAATCGGGCAAGAAAGTTCGAGCACATGCAGCCCTCGACCGTTTGATGAGTGTAGGCGAATACAAAATTCCCGAGGCCGTTGTGCTGAGCCACGAAAACCTTTGCAAAGAGGGCAAAATCCTGTACGTTCCAATCTATATGACATTCTGTCTCGATGAGTTTATGGAAAAGGACGACCCCAACAACGATTTCTCGTTTGCACCCATATCTCTCTAGGTCATCTGAACCAACAACCAAGCCCCCTCCATAACCAAAGTAACGCGTGGTTTCGCGGCCGCGCCGCGAAACAGCGACGGGGACAAAAGGCCCCCACAACCACGTCCCTCATGCAGCCCCACAATCCGAGGACGTAGTCGTAGCAGGATCTGAGGGCTGACCTTCGCGGACACTCCGCAGGACGAAGGAACCCCCGCCGCACGTAG